>NZ_JBIPMD010000010.1:0-32157 GCF_044369315.1 Silvanigrella sp. | reverse complement strand
GAGTTGGTTCTGCCAATCCATTGGTAGCTCCTTTGTTACTTTTTTTTAAGCAACAATTAACTAACAAATTGGAGCTATTTCTTCAATCTTCACAATATCTTTCTCAACTCTTAACTGGCATTATTTTATAATGAGATCCAGCTAATGAATATAATACCAAATTATATAAATTTTAATATAATATCTAAAGCCCTTTTTTTATTAATAAATGAAATTTTTGAAAAATCTACAGATTCTAAGCTCTATTCTCAAAATGTTTGCTATAAATTAAATTATAAAGAACTTGTTGAATATTTTTTTTCTTTAAAAAGCAATAATTGGTTATCAGAAAATTCTAAAAATAATGCCGAAATAAAATTAAATAAAATAAAATTTCAAATTGTAAAACCAAATAATTTTAATAACTGGAATTTAGAGAATTTAATAAAAATGAGATCAAGTAAATATTATTCAAAAATATTTATATTTAAAGATAGTAATTATTCTTCACCAGATTTAAGGGTTAATAATCAAATGAAACTATCAAAATAATTTTCTAAGTTATTTGGTTGTCAAAATGGCGACTCTCTTTATTTTTAAGAGAAAAATTTATTTGATTTATGTTAAGAATGAATCATATTTGGAGATTTTATGTTTTATATTATATTATTTATAAATATATTTATTTTAAAAATAGCATATCCAGCAAATAATATTGAGTTAAATTTTAAAACATTCAAAAACAGAGAATTTAAGTTAAATAAAGATATTTCTCCCTGCGAAGACTTTTATGATTATGTCTGTTCAAATGAAAATAATAATTTTAAATTACCTCAAAATAAACATAATTATGTTTATAGTCATGAAGATTCTAATAAAGAAATAAATAATGATAGAAAAAACTATATAAATTTAATTTTAAATAGGAAAAATAATTCACCAAAAAGTGAAATGATTAAAAATTATTATAATTCTTGTATTAATGAAGATGCAAGAAAATTAGAGGAATTTGAATGGATAGAAAAGTATAAAAATCAAATATTAAAAAGTAATAAAAATGAATTATTAAATAAGATTTCAATAGACGCATTGAATGGTGATTTGTATTTATATAATATTGAAGAAAGTTTAAGCTCAGAAAATAATAAAATAAAAGATATATTTTTTACTTATGAATTGCCATTAAAATATAAAAGTATTTATTCTAAAAATGAAGCTATGATAGAATATATAAATATGATAAAATTATTTTTTAAAAGTATGAATATTAAAAATTATGCTTCTATGGCCAATTATGTTTTTGAATTTGAAAAAAGCATAGCAAATATTTATCCCAATGAGATAATATTAAATGATATTTTCATGAAAGACGAAAAAATAAGCAGAGATGTCGTAGTAAGAAAATTTCCATATATTCATTTTAAAAATATTTTATCTAAAATACCTAGTGAAATTAAAATTTTAATTATACCAGAAAATGTATTTATACATTTGAATTTACAGCTTCAAAAAGCCACAAGAGAAGAACTGCAATCTTTAATTCTTTGGTACAAATTGTCTAAAGGCGAAATTAAATATTCATTTCCTGATTTTTATTTTCAAAAGGAAAACTTTAAAAATAAATATTTTAAAAATTCTAATATGGATAAAAGTAATGAAGAGCAATGCTATCTATCGACTATAAAAGCGTTTGAAAGAAATTTGGATTATGAGCTATTTTATAGCTATAATAAAGAAATTCCTTATGAAAAAATTTACAACCTCATATCAGAAATAAAAAATGTATTTAAAAAAAATATTCAAAATAATCTATGGCTTTCGACTTCTGCAAAAAATCATGCTATTAATAAGATTAATTTTATGCGTTTTGAAATAGCGAAACCTAATAATATAAAGGACTGGGGTTTAGAACCTGTGCTAAATCTAAAACCAAAAAAATATTTAAATAATAAAAAGACAATTTTACAAAATGATTTCAAATTAATGATATATCAAATTAATCAAGAAACAAACTCATCTAAATGGCCTTTTTCACCTCTACATACAAGTGCTTTTTATACAAGTAATTTAAATAAGTTTTTTATTCCTTATGGTGTTTTAAAATCACATATTTTTGATGATAAATTATCAGAAAAATTAGACTATTATTTATTAACTTTAACTATTGCTCATGAAATGTCCCATGCATTTGATGGAAATGGAATTGAATTTGATGCATTTGGAAATATAAATTCTTGGCTCTCAGAAAATGAAAAATTATATTTTAATAAAGAAGTTGAAAAAATGATTCAATTATTTAATGCAGAAAATAATGATGGAAAACTTACTTTAGATGAAAATATAGCTGATTTCCTTGGTTTGAAAATTTCATATCAAACTCATTTTCCTGAAACTAAAAAAATAAATTCAAATGAAAAAAGGAAATTTTTTATTCAATATGCAAAAAATTGGTGTGGTTTAGAATCAGAAGATAAGTTATTAAAAGAGATAAAAAAACATTTTCTTCTAAAATTACGAGTTCATAATCAAATGATGCTATCTGAAGATTTTGAAGAAACCTTTTCATGTCAATTAAATCAACCAATGACTTTAAAAAGTGATGAAAGGCTTGTACTCTGGTAAAAAATAAAACTTTATTTTCTGATTTGTTCGCCATTTCCTGTAATAAGCCATTTATAACTTGTAAGTTCTTCTAGTCCCATTGGACCGCGTGCATGTAATTTTTGAGTGCTTATTCCAATTTCAGAACCCATTTCAAACTCTCCTCCGTCTGTAAAAGAAGTAGGTGCATTTGCATAAACGGCAGCAGCGTCTATATTTTGAAAAAAGTATTGAATTGTATTTTCATCTTCAGCAATAATCGCTTCACTGTGCCCAGAAGAATATTGAAAAATATGTTCACAGGCTTCTTCTTTTGAATTTACAGTCTTTATCGACATTTTTAAAGATAAAAATTCTGTTCCAAAATCTTCTTCTTTTGCTTTATTTAGAAGAGGAGAAGGGTAATTTTCAATTAGTTTATGATAACTTAATTCATCTGCAAAAATTTCTACATTTTTTAAACTTAATGGTTTAATTAAAGAATATAAATCATTTAATCTATTTTTATGAATAATTAGGGTATCAAGTGCATTGCAAACACTGACTCTTCGGGTTTTTGCATTTTCAATAATGCGACGTCCTTTTTCTAAATCTCCACTGGAATCAAAATAGGTATGGACAATTCCTGCGCCAGTCTCAATAACAGGAACTTTAGAATGATTTCGGACATAATCTATTAATTGTTTACTTCCACGTGGAATACAGACATCAACAAGTCCAACCGCCTGAATTAAATATTCTGTTGCTTCTCTTTCTGGAGGTAATAAATAAACAATATCAGGATTGATATGATGTTCTATTAAAGTTTTTCTTATGATATCAAATAAAATTGAATTGCTAAAATGAGCCTCTTTCCCACCTTTTAGAATACAAGCATTTCCTGACTTAAAGCAGAGTGTAAAAACGTCTATTGTTACGTTAGGTCTTGCTTCATATATGATTCCAATAACTCCTAACGGAACAGTTATTTTTTGTAATTTTAAGCCATTTTCTAGTGTTTTTTCATTTAAAATTTTTTGAACAGGAGATTTTAGTTTTATTATTTTTAAAATATCATTTGCAAAATTTAGAACTCTTTCTTTTGTCAGTAATAATCTATCATATAATGGATTTTCTTTGCTCATATTTTCTAAGTCTTTAGCATTCTCAATTAAAATAGCTTGATGCATTTCAATTAAATTTTTTGATAAAGTTTTAAGAACTTCATTTTTAATAGGATCACTTAAATTATTTAAAATATGGCTTGATTTTTTAGTTTTTTGAAATTGATTTTTTAATTCATACATTTTTTATTTTCCTATATTAAAATGTAAGTGATCATAATGAATAAATTCGGGCTTTCCTTTTTGACCAAGATATTCTTTTAATTTTTCAGAATGATAACGCGCAATGCCAACACCAATTTTATCTCCAATAGGAGAACAAATTTCAACTAAATCTCCTTTTTTAAATTCTCCTTTTACTTTTTCAATTCCGACAGGTAATAAGCTTATGACTCTTTTATTTTCTTTTATTATTTCAAGTAAACATGAGTTAACAAAAATAACACCATTTTGTTTGCTATCACTAAAAGCAATCCAGCGTTTTAAATTTGATTTCTTTTTTGTTGGTAAAATTGTTGTACCAACAATTTTTTCATTCATAATTTCATGAATGATATTTTTTTCATGAACACTGCATATATGTGTTGTAATTCCTGATTCAGACATTTTTCGAGCGATGCCAAGTTTTGTAATCATTCCGCCGCGCCCTTGAGTTGTTTTTGAAGTTGAAACTTCAGGCCAGCCGTCAAGTATAGGATTGATTTTGGAAATTAATTTAGATTCAGGGTGATTTGGATTTCCATTATATACCCCTTTAACTGAAGTTAAAATAATGAGTTTATCTGCATTTATTTGAGATGCAATTAATCCTGCAAGTTCATCGTTATCTGTAAACATCAATTCTTCAATTGCGACACTATCATTTTCATTAATTATTGGAATAATATTTTTTTGTTGTAAAATTTCTTTAAGCAGTCTTGAAATATTTAAATAATGTTGTCTTGTATGAAATTCTTGTTTCGTTAGCAAAAGCTGAGATGCAAGAATTCCATAGTTTTTAAACATATTAGAGTATACATGCATAAGTTCATGTTGCCCTAAACTTGCTAATACTTGTTTTTCACCTGTAGACGAACCATATTCTTTGCCTAGTAATTCTCGAGCTACTTTTCTACCAGATCCAACAGCTCCAGAGCTGACTAAAATGATTTGATGACCCTCTCTTTGAAAAAAAGCGATTTGTTACACTAATGTTTGCATTGTGCTTTCAAGAACCGTTCCGTCGTTAGATAATATAGCTTGAGTACCAACCTTAATTACAATTTTCATGCCAAAAGTTCCTTGCTTTAACATTAAGGTTATTTACTTTAATTTCTTAAAAACACTGTCACCTTAATAATCTCATTGATCAATCTCACGTTTAATCTTATATCTTATTCCGTTTTAATTAGGCAATGATATTTTTTTAGTTGTTTATTAACTAGTTAATATTCCTCATTTACCTTGATGGTATATGAAAAAAATTTGTGTTTTTTGTGGTTCGAATTATGGGGCAAAAGTTAAATATATGGAAGTTGCTCAAAATTTGGGGCGCTTTATTGCTGAAAAAGGATTTACTCTTGTCTATGGCGGCGGAAATGTAGGCTTAATGGGTGAACGTTCCGATGCTTTTATTGCTCTTCCGGGGGGGGGGGGTTAGAGCTTTTGAAGAGTTTTTTGAAGTTGTTACTTGGTCGAAATTAGGAATACATAAAAAACCTTGTGGTATATAAATGTTGATGGTTTTTATGATTCTTTGCTAAAACTAATTGAAAATGCTGTTGCTGAAAAATTTATCCGCAAAGAAAATGCCGAATTCATATTAAGCGACTCCGATCCAGATATATTGATTCATAAAATAAAAAATTGGAATCCTGTTATTATCGATAAATGGATTTCCAAATAAAATTTTATTTAGAGTCTATTGGAAAAGGACAGATGTCACTTTCATTATCTAAATTTTGTTTATCCTGAGAAAATTTAATTTGAAAAGAATTATTTTCTTTTTTAATTTTTAAAATATAAATGTCATCGTATTTGACTGAAGGCCAATCTGGAATATCTTTTTCTTTATTATTTTTATCTTTTGTATAAATGTATTTTACAATTTCAACTAATTTATTGTGTTCCCAACTTACAAATATTAATGAATTATTGTATTTGTCACTTAAAATTTCATTTGAAAATTCTTTTACTTCAGTAAATCCAAATAAGGTATTTGTTGGTAAACCAAGTTGAATTGCTGTTGGTTCAATAGTTGAAAGAGGGCGATTGTAAGGATACTTTTGATTCTTTTTTTCTATTTGATGACTTGGATTTGGAGCAAAAATATAACTTGGTTTTCCAAATTTTTGAACTAAAACTTTTGGTATTTTTAAAGAACGATTTAATCCTTTACAATTTATTTGCCCTATTTCCATATTTAGTGGTTTTTCACCATGTCGTATAAAAATAACTGTTTTTCATTATTACTTTCAGAAGCATAAGAAAAAGAAGTAATGTTAATTAATATTAAAATATAAATAAACAAAATTTTCATTTGAATTCCTTATTTAAGTATAATAAAGTTTATGCTATATCAGTTCTTAAAATTATGCAATATTTAAACAAATTATAAAATATTGACAAAATTTTTATTTCTAAATAAAAGCATTAATCTAGAGGAGTCGATATTTTTTATTTACTGAATTATTATTTGAATTATTATTTGAATTATAGTTGAAAATGGATGGTATATGGAAAAAATAATATATAAAAATGAGAAATATTATCAAATTCGAATTGGTGATTTAAATTATGGTAACCATCTTGGTCATGATAAATTAATTACGATAATACATGATGCTAGATGCTCTTTTTTTGAAAATTATGGTTTTAAAGAATTATCTATTGGTGAAGATAATGTAGGTTTGATCGTAAATGAAATAAATTTTAAATATAAATCTCAACTTTATTATTCTGATAATATTAAAATAACTTCTAAATTTTATGAACTATCTTCTGTTTCAGTTAAAATGGAATCTGTAGTTAAAAATATGGATAATGGAGAATTATCCGCTTCTGGATTCATTAAGTTGGTGAGTTTTAATTTTAAAACAAATAAAATGGTTAAATTTCCTGAAAAATTTATTGCACTAATAAAAGAACATTTAATAGTTGAAAATTTTTGATTATTAAAATGATAATTTTAGAAAGAATTCTATTTATGGACTTAAACTTAGAATGGTTATTTATTGAAAATTTTAAATTACGTTGGTCTGATATTGATGTTTATGGTCATCTAACAAGTCCAAGATATATTGATATATCTATTGAGTCTAGGTCAATTTATTTAAATCAAGAAATTTCATATTTTAATAATTTGCAAGTAATTACTAAAAATTTAAATCTAGATTTTAAAAAATCAATATATTATCATGATCCCTTAATTCTTAAACTTAAATTATTGTCTATCTCGAATGCTTCTTTCGAGCTTTTAACCGCATTTTACGTTAATGACACTCTTCATGCAGAGGTGATTACAAAATTGGTTGTTTTTGACAAAGAAAAAAATAGATTAATTAAAGTTCCAGAAATGATTAAAAATAAATTGCATTCAAAAAATAGTAATCTATAATTTATCTGTAGTATAATAAATTTATTTGAGGCCATTATGAGTGTAATTCATAAAAAAACTTTATATTCTAAAATCGTTCATTTCATCTCTCTTTTTTTTATCTGCAGTAATGTTCATGCAATAGATAAAATATCTATCAAAGCCTGTGTTGATGACAAACCTTTATTTCCTATGGCTATGTTTGATAAAAATAAGATGACAGGCATTAAATTTGATTTGATAAATTTAGCGATAGAAAAATTAAAAAAGAACCGCCTTTTAGATATTGATCTAAAAATCGAACAATCACCTTGGAAAAGATGTTTTGAGGATATTCGAAACGGGAAATTAGATTTGATTATTTTAGCAGCATATACAAAAGAGAGAGAAGAAATTTTAGACTATCCTGAAGGTGCGAATCATGAAAAAGAGCCTTGTTCTTGTAAATTAATGGCTATATGTGATGGTTATACTGTTATTACTACAAAAAATAATCCTTTTGAATATAAAGGGGATCCTAAATTAATTCCAAGACCCATTCGAGTTAGTTTAGGATATTCTGTTTCTGATCATTTAAAAGAATTAAATATCCCCTTTGAAAACTCATTTGATAGTGATAAAGCAGTTCAAAAATTATTAAGTGATGGCGAAGGATGTGTATTAGGAAATCTTCACTATGCGGAATTTAGTGTGAATTTTAATAAAGAATTTCATAATCTTTTAAAATATTCTAAAAAGCCATTTCTTTTTCGTTCTTATTATTATCCCATATCTAAAAAGTCAAAATTAACAGAAGAACAAAAAAAACTTATATGGAAAACCATTGCAGAGCCTGTAAATAATCCAAAGGCAATGAGAAAAATACTCGAAAAATATAGAAAATAACAATTAAATAATTGTCCTAAGGAATATTATGTTAAAATTATTATTTTCTTTTATGATATTGTTTTTTAATCGATCTATTTACGCTACATTTTCTATGGTTGTAATTGACAAAGAAACTAATCTTTCTGGAGCTGTTTACGCAACTTGTATTGAAGAAGATATTACTCTTACAAATGAATTAATTGATTATGTCTTATTTAATGGCAATGGTTTTGGAATTATGATAACACAAGGATTAATTGGAAAACAAAGTCTTATATGGTATAATACGGCAGAACATATTATGTTTCAAGATGAGTCTTATTATTCAGCAGATTTTATTTTACAATATCTTTCCTCAGGTGATTTTGATCCTTCTTACCAAGATAGACAATATCTGATTGTAAAAAAAAATATAAATAAACAATTTACTTCAGCTGTGTTTACTGGCAGCCAAGTTCTAGATCAAAAGTATAGTCTCGTTGGTGAAACAAATCGTTATGTTTATGCAATTGCTGGGAATATGTTAAATCATATAAATGTAATTAAATTAATGGAAAAATCTTTTTTAAACACAAAAGGATCTTTAAATGATAAGTTAATTCAAGCAATTTATGCTGTTTATAAAAATAAGGGATTGGGCGATATAAGATGTCAGAATTTAAATACAACTTCAAATATCGCTTTTTTAAGAATGTATAATAATATTGACATTAATTTGAGTAAAATAACCAACAATTGTTTTATAAATACAAAAACTACTAATAAAAAAAATGAAAAAGATGCTGTAAATGAACTTTATAAAAGGTACAAAAAAATAGGCTGTACTCATCAACAATAGAAATAAATTTTGAATAAATTGAAATTCTTTTATAAGTTGTGTCTAATTTTATTCAGTGGTAATAAAAACGGGTATGTTTTAAGCAAAGGAGCCGCCCGTGACAAAATTTGAAGCTTTTACCAAAGCCTTCGAACCTTCTCAAGCAGAAGCAAAATTACGTAACTATTGGAATATAAATAATTTTTATAAATCTTCCCGCAATCCAGATAAAAAGCCTTATACCATTGTGATGCCTCCTCCAAACGTCACGGGTGACTTAACAATGGGCCATATGATGTTTACCCTCCAAGATATTCTTATTCGTTGGCACAGAGCGAAGGGATATGAAGCTTGTTGGATTCCTGGAACAGATCACGCCAGTATTGCTACTGAAGCTAAAGTAACAAAAATGTTGGCGGATCAAGGTATTTCTAAAAAAGAAATCGGTCGTGAAAAGTTTTTAGAACACGCATGGGAGTGGAAAGAAAAATACGGTGGACGTATTGAAGACTATTTAAAAACTTTAGGAATTAGTTGTGATTGGTCTCGTAATACTTTTACAATGGATGAAAAATACTCTGCCTCTGTTACTAAAGGTATCGTAAAATTATTTAAAGATGGACTTATTTATAAAAGTCATAGACTTGTAAATTGGTGCCCTGTTAGTCAATCTGTTATTTCTGATGAAGAAGTCAATCCCGAAGAGCGCAACGGATCTTTATGGCATTTGCGCTATCCTATTGAGGGAAGTTCAAACGAATATATTATTGTGGCAACGACCCGTCCTGAAACTTTGTTTGGAGACCTTGCTGTTGCAGTCCACCCAAGCGATGATCGTTATTCTCATTTAATAGGAAAAAATGTTTTTGTTCCTATTTGTAATCGTAAAATCCCTGTGATTGCAGATTATTTTGTAGAAAAAGAATTTGGAACTGGAATTGTAAAAATCACGCCAGCTCATGATATGAATGACTTTGAAGTCGGTAAAAGACATAAATTAGGTTTATTAAATATTTTTCATCCTGATGCGCGTCTCAATGAAAATGCACCTGAGTCATATCAAGGTCTAGATCGCTTTGTTGCTCGTAAAAAACTGGTATCTGAATTAGAAGAACGTGGTCTTGTTGAAAAAATACAACCACATAAACTTGTTGTCGGAATTTCAGAGCGTGGAAATGTACCAATTGAATACTATTTAAGTGAGCAATGGTACATTAAAATGGAAAAATTAGCGGATATGACCTTAGACGCAACACGCTCTGGGCGTTTAAAATTAATACCAGCACACCAAGAAAAAACATGGGAGCATTGGCTCACAAATATTCAAGATTGGTGTATTTCTCGTCAATTATGGTGGGGACATCGTTTGCCAATGTACACATGTGATCAATGTAATCATGTGCATTGTGAAGAAAAGGCTCCTATTAAGTGTGATAAATGTGGTCACAATAAATTAACACAAGATCCCGATGCTCTTGATACTTGGGCAAGTTCTTGGCTATGGCCTTTTGGTGTTCATAATTGGGCGAATCCTTCTGAGCAAGAAAAATTAGATTTAGAATATTATTACCCAACAAATGTTATTGTTACGGGAGCTGATATTATATTCTTTTGGATTGCAAGAATGGTAATGGCAGGCGAGTATTTTACTGGTGAAACTCCATTTAAACATTGTTACTTTACACCTATTGTACGCGATTCTCGTGGTAGAAAAATGAGCAAATCATTAGGAAATTCTCCTGATGTTGCTGGCATAATGGCTAAATATGGCACCGATGCGATGCGTTTCTCACTTGTGAATCAAATTGTTACGGGACAAGATATTTATTGGAGTGATGAGTGTTGTGAATTAGGTAAAACATTTGCAAATAAAATTTGGAATGCAACACGGTTTTTAACTATGAATGCAGAAAAATTTAATGTTGATCCGTCTAAAATTTCATTTGATGATTTAAAATCAAGATCAGACGATGCGATTATGGGTTGGATTACAAGCGAGTTTTTTGATGTCGTTAGAAAAGTTCATGATAATATTTCTCGCTATGAATTTTCTCAGTACTCAAGCTCTATGTATGAATTTATTTGGATGACTTATTGTGATTGGTTTGTGGAGTTATTAAAACCACGTTTAGCAGATGAAAATAATAAAAAATTAGCTAAAGAAACATTGACCCTTGCATTCCAAATATTTGATGGTATTTTGCGGATTATGCATCCAATCATGCCTTTTATTACAGAAGAAATATGGCAACAATTAAATCCATCACATCAAGGAAAAACAATTGGGTTTGAAAAACTCCCTGAGTCAAGTTCAAATATGATCGATGAAAATTCAATTCATCACATGCGTGAAGTACAGGCAGTTGTTATTGCTGTGAGAGCAATAAGAGGGAAATTTAATATTCACCCTGCTACGGAACTCACTGTTTATTTAAAAGATTCACAATCTCGTTTTGGTAATTTAACTCCACAAATGGAAGCTTTAGCAAAAGCTAAATTCAATTTTGCTACAGAACAAAAAGGATTTTGTGCGCCTTCTCTTGTAAATGGATCTGAGCTTTTTGTAAGTTTGGAAGGTTTGGTTGATAGACAAGCAGAAAAAGAGCGATTGCTTAAAAAAATTGAAAAGGTAACAAACACAATATTAGGTGTTGAAAAACGCTTAAGCAACAAAGAATTTACCAATGGAGCTCCTGCCCATATTCTTGAAGGTGCCAAAAAGCAGCTTACTGAAAATCAAAAAGAGCTTGAAATGTTGCAAGAATCTTTGAAATTACTTTAAGATAAAAAGAGAGCTTGTATGTTCTCTTTTATTTTTTTTTATGGAAAGATGATTAATGAAACATTTATTTTGGCTAGATATGGAAATGTCTGGTTTAGATCATACAAAAGAGCGAATTCTTGAAGTAGCTCTTTTAGTGACTGATTCCTCTTTGAATATTATCAAAGAGTACGAAACAATTGTTTTTCAAGAGGATGGTGTTTTAAAAGGAATGGATTCTTGGTGCACTGAACATCATGGTAAAAGTGGTCTAACAGCTAAAGTACCTCATGGTAAACCTGAGGCAGAGGTTGAAAAAGAACTCATAAAAATAATAAAAGAATTTTCCCCTTCTGATCGTGCTTTACTTGCAGGTAATTCTATAGGACAAGATAGAAAATTCATTGATCAATGGATGCCTGATTTTGCGAAAACGTTACATTATCGCATGTTAGATGTTTCTAGTTTTAAAATTTTGTTTGAAGGTATTTATAATAAAAAATATAATAAAAAACATAAGCATCGAGCTGTGGATGATATTATTGAATCAATTGAAGAATTAAAGTTTTATATGCAATATATTAAAGTATAATTTTTAACACTCCTTTCTTTATTTTTTATTTGTTCTTACAGGAAATAATATATGGAAAATATTTTATATAAAGATGAAAATAGCAAATACTGCTCTGACTGCGGGAAAATAATTAAATTGAGAGCAGAAATTTGCCCAAGTTGTGGTTGTCGACAAGCTCTTTCTTTAAATTTAAATGGAAAAAATAGGATTGCTGCTGCTTTATTTGCTTTCTTTTTAGGTTCATTCGGTGCACATAAATTTTATTTAGGTAAAATTTGGCTTGGTGTTTTGTATTTGATTTTTTCATGGACTTTCATTCCTAGTGTTATTTCCTTAATTGAAGGAATTTTGTTTTTAATTATGTCTGATCAAGATTTCAATTTGAAATATAATAGATAGTAATTTTCAATTTTTTTTTTGATTTTAAATCACTTCCATTTAAATATTATTTCTAATAGATTCAAGCATTTGATTTTCGCCAACAATCCAAAGGATATCATCTTCTTTTAAAATAGAGTCGGCCTTTGGATTTTTAATTCGAACATTTTCTCTTTCAATTCCAACAATGGTGCATTGATAGTCTTCGCTAATTTTTGTATCTTTAATTAAAATTCCGTTTAAATAAGATTCCTTTTTAATAATAAATTTTTGTAAACAATAATCAATAACTTCTTTTGTTTTGCTGTTCTCTTTTGTAGACTTTTCTATTTCTTGACGAAGTTGTTCAATTTCTTCATCGGTTGCAAAGCATAATAAAATATCACCTGGAAATATAATTTCTTTAGGTTTTGGCGAAATAAAAGAATTTTCTTCTCTTAAAATTCCTACTATATTTATTCCATATGAATCTCTTAAATTTGATTCTATAATTGATTTTCCAGAAATAAATGAATTATTTGGAACATTTATTTCTATTAAGTGAGCATCCCATGGAGCTAATTTACTATTCATATCAGTCATTTGTTTTGAGGATTCTTGATTAAAATTAGATTTAAATTGAGTTTCAAACCAAGCGTAATATTGCGAAATTTGTCTTCTAAAGAATAATAAAAATATGAGAGATGCGATTATGACTATAGAAACAGAAATAAGTGAAGGAATAAAACTCAAACTTAAAGAACCAATAATTAAAATAGTTATAATTCTACTGATAAATAATACAAGTGCTTTAATACGAAGGCTTTTTTGAGTGGAGAAATCATTTGGATTGCATTGAAATGTATTGAGCATTGCCCAAGTACTAGGAGCTGCAATTAAAAATGCAGTAATCCAAGAAAATAATTTTGATAATTTTTCAGACTCTACATACCCATTTATAAAAGGCTCAAATTTAACAGAAATAATAGAATAAATAGTAATGATTGCAATTAAATTTAAAAACCATTTCATTATTTTTAAATTAAATGTTTTTTGTTTTTCTTCGATAATACTAAATTTTTGAAATCGATTGATATAGCTATTAATATAATCATTTATTTTTTTTGGAATTTTATTTTCAACTTTTTGCGAAATATTTACCGATGCTTTAATTAAATAGGGTGTTGTAAATGTTGTTATGATAGATGCAGTTACAATGATTGGATATAGTTTATCATCAATTACTTTAAAACTAATGCCAAGGGTAGCAATGATAAATGAAAACTCACCAATTTGTGCTAAACTAAAACCTGTTTGCAATGCATTCGGAATTCTTTGTCCAGTTAATATGGAACCAAAAGTTACTGATGTTAATTTACCGAAAATAATCACAGCAGAAATTAATAAAATAGCTCCTAAATTATTTAAAATAGCATTGGGATCTAATAGCATTCCAACGGAAACAAAAAAAACAGCGCCAAAAATATCTTTTAAGGGTTCTACTAAATGCTCAATTCTTTTTGCCTCTGGACTTTCTGCAATAATAGATCCCATAATAAAGGCACCAAGTGCAACGGAATAATTAAAATAGGATGCTAAAGCGACAAGTCCTAAGCATAAAGCAATTGCAACAACGACTAACATTTCACTATTATTTTGTTGCCCTACTTTTTTAACAAGCCTTGGTACTAAAAATATTCCAATTAAAAACCAGGCTCCAACAACAACAGCGAGTTTTCCACCTGCAATTAATAACTCAATTCCATTAAAACTTGATGTTAAAGAAATATTGGTAAGTGCAACAATCATTAATATAGCAGCAAGGTCTTCTACAATTAAAATTCCAAAAACCAATTCGGCAAAACGTTTCTTTTTTAATCCAAGTTCTTCAAAGGCTTTTATTATGATTGTTGTTGAAGAAATGGCGATCATGCATCCTAAAAAAATAGAATCCATGTTCGTCCAGCCTAATAACTTAGCTGTTGTAAGACCTAATGTAATCATAACAATAATTTGAATAATTGCTGTTCCTGCGGCAGACACTCCGACTTTAGCTAATCGACGAAAGCTAAATTCAAGACCCAGTGCAAACATAAGAAAGATGACACCAAGCTCTGCTAAAGTTTTAAGGGAATCGACATCGACAATGGAAAAAAACGGATGAGTGTAAGGACCAACAATGATACCAGCAACAATATATCCTAAAACAACAGGCTGATTTATTTTCCGAAAGACATAAGTAACAATAGCAGCAACTCCTAAAATTACTGCTAAATCGATAATGAGTTGTGGTATATGATTCATTTAATATCCTTTTAATTTCAAATGAATGGAATTTTCCTAATTCATTTTATTCAAAAACTATGTTCTAGTATTGCACACAGAAAATTGAATCAAAAGGATAAAAATAAAATTAATACATAAATTTTTATATGATAATTTATGAATTCATTCAAAAATTGAAATGAAATGAAATGAATTCATTTAGAAATTAATTATAATGTTTTTCCATTTAAAGGGAGAATTTTTTGATTTAAAACGCTTTCAAAACATTCTTTTTAACCGCTTCCGCTAGGTGCTGAAATTGTAGTTCCATTTGGAGTGACCATAGATTGATTGATGATATTTAATGTTTTTGCGCCAAAGCTATCCGCTACATTGTAATAAAATGTAATATAACCATTTTCTTTGAATTCAATTTGATCTTCAGATGTTTTAGGAGCCCATGTATTCATAGCTCTTGATCCACCATAATCACGATATTTTCTGTGGCATGAAAATTGTACTGTTGCTTGTCCACAGCTTGCATCTGGGCAAGAAGCGTCTGATATCATCGAAGTAATATAAGAAGATGGGCTAATAAAAATAAAATCTTGTTTTGAATGATCATCCGAGTAAGCCCAATTGCTAACATGATCATAATATGATGTCTGCCATCCATTATTTACTTCTTGGTTTGGATCTATTTTTGTGACTATTTTGTTTTGAATATCGCTATAGTCTGCAAATGCCGTCATGGATAAAATACTAAAAAATGAAGTAAATAGTATTTTTGATAAAATGTTTTTCATATAAAGACCTTTGTGGTATTTTAAGAAATTAAAAGAATAACATAAAAGACAAAATAATTTGTATTTTATTGTTTAAAACAAAACTTATTTATATTAATAAGTCAAAGATTAAATATAGTGAAAATTTTTAATGATCAAGTCTTTTTTAAATAGAATTAACTAAATTTTTAATTTTATTTATTTTTTTAAATATTATTAATTATTCAAAATTTAATGGGGTTTTTTTAATTTTATTGGAGTATTTTGTGAAAAAATTTCTTGTAAGTGTGATATTTGATGCTTTCATGGCCTTGTTAGAAATAAGGAATAAAAATAAAAACTCTGTTTTTTGATAAATGGAAAGTAACAAAATTTTATATAAGGATTTTAAAGTGAGTATTATGTCTTTGGCTACTTCTATAAAAATAGTTATATGATATAATATTATCTTGATTCAATTATTTACTATTAATATGAGATATCATATTAATATTATCTTCATGCTTTTAAATTAAATGAATTTTCTCAAATTTTATTTAATTGTTAATTTAAATAATACTGTTTTTTTAAAAATAAAAATATAATGGCTTGGATGAAATTCTAAATTGACATTCATGAATTGAGTGTATATGCTGTCAAAAATCAATAAATTAAATTAACAATTAAATAAAGGAATAAAAATGATGATTAATTATCAACATTCTGGATCATTATTATTAAAATTTTTAGAGGAAGGATCATTACTAGTAAATGTTGGAGTTTATGATGCCGCCTCTGCTTTAATTGCATCACAATTCCCAGAAACAAAAGGTTTATTTGTAAGTGGTTTAGGTTATACCTATTCCCAATTTGCTTGGCCCGATGTGGGATTAATTAATTCAAATGAAATTATTAATGCGGCAAAAATTATTCGCTCAAATAATCCAGATATATTTTTAACCTGTGATATTGACTCTGGATTAGGAGGGAAAGAACAATTAAGAAGAACCTGCACAGAATTAAAAAATTTAGGAGTCTCTGCTGTTCAATTAGAAGATCAAACTTTAGATGATAAAGTTTGTGGTCATATTCCAACGAAAGTAGTTCGACCATTACAAGAATCCGTAGATCGTCTGTCCTTAGCTCTTGAGGCGTCCTATCCTATGCAGGTTATTGCGCGAACAGATTCTTCTTTTAAAAATGAGGAAGCGTTTAATCGATTAAATGCATTTATTAGCGCAGGCGCTCAAATTGTAATTGTTGATGGAATAAATGAATTAGAGTTAAATGAAGTAATTCAATTTGTGGATAAAAGAGCTTTTATTATGGCAAATGTTGTCGATGGAGGAAAATTAAAACAACATTCTGCAAGTTATTTTCAAAAGCTTGGTATTTCAATTATGAATTTAAGTGCTCCTTTATTGTTTAGCTCAATTTTTGCAATGAAACAAAGGATGGAATGTATGGTTAAAAATAATTGGGAAAATAAATCAAGTGAAAATATTACTCCTCTTTCTGAAGTTAATAAGCTAATGACAGAAAATTATAATTATTTTATTTCAAATAATAGAAAGAATACATTTGTATGATTGAAATTTTTTATTTACTTTTATTAGGCTCGTTTACTGGAATTCTAGCAGGATTGCTTGGTATTGGTGGAGGTATTATTCTTGTTCCTACTTTATTGTGGGTTTTTCAAAATCAACCGCAAATAAATCAAAATCATTTAATGCAAATTGTTTTAGCAACTTCACTAACTACAATCATATTTACAGCCATTTCTTCCATTCGTGCCCATCAAAAAAGAAAAGCAATTCAATGGAGTTTAGTTAAAAAACTAGCCCCTGGAATGGTTTTAGGTACTTTATTAGGAGCCTTTGTCGCAAGCTCTTTATCAAATAGTATTTTGAAAATTATTTTTGGAGTTTTTCTTTTGCTGATTTCTCTTCAACTTTTAATTCAAGCAGAGCCAAAAGCAATGAAAGAATTTCCAGGTAAAATTGGAAGTGGTTTGAGCGGTTTTTTAATTGGAAATATGAGCGCTTTAGTTGGAATTGGCGGAGGATCTTTGGTTGTTCCCTTATTGCTTTGGTTCCGTATTCCAGTACGTAACGCTATTGCTACATCTGCTGCTTGTGGATTACCCATCGCTTTAGCAGGTGCATTAGGATATGTTTTAGTTGGAATAAAAAATGGGCTTGGCTTTACAGCTGGGTACATTTATTGGTCTGCTGTTTTTTCAATTGTACCCACTAGCCTTTTGTTTGTTCCTTTAGGTGCAAAACTTGCACATTCTATGCCTGTTGGTGTTTTAAAGAAAATATTTGCTGTATTTTTATTATTAATTAGCTCAAAAATGTTAATAAGCAATTTATTATAATTTTTTTTTTGAAGTAAAAATAATAAATGAAAAATTCAATTCATTGATAATACCTATTACAATTATTATATATACCTATAATGATATTATAGATTTTAATTCTCATTAAATGATAAAGTTACCTAAATTTATATCTTGACTCATTTTATTCACAATTCATTTAATATCGTTCTTTCATTTTTGATTTATTTAAATGTAATTATGAAATAAATAGAATACCAATATTTATTTACCTTAGATTTTTGTTAATTTAGGAAAATTGGTTTTGGTAATCACATTTTAATAGTTGGTAAGTTTTGTCTCTAATAATGTCAGATTTATTCCAATGTAGCTTCAAACATACTATTGGGATTAGCTTTAACCGTCATATTTTCTATTGAAAAGTCAAAACCTCTAAAGGATAATGCTTTATATTTTCTGTTTGGATAAAATTGATAATCTGAATTGTCACCCTTAAATATAAATGTAAAGGGTTTTGATGTTTCATAGAGTATTGCTTCAGCGTCTATTTCTCTCATTGTGATAATTGCATCATCAATTGTGAGATAAGTTGTTAAAACTCTATTATTATAATCATTAAGTTTTGTCTTAAAAGAAGCATCAATTGTATATGCATCATTTTTATCTTTGTAACAAAAAATTTTAAAAGGAAAAGCATTTTGTCCTTCGGGAAGTTTTATATGAATTTCTAGACAAATATCGAGGATTTGCTTTTTAAGTTCATCAAGATTTAATTTATTAGAAATTGTTTGAACCAATATGCCTGCATGAATTGGAATAATTTCTACTTCAAAACATCCAGTAGCATTTTTGATATTTTCTTCCCAATTTTTAAAATCAGTCATTTTGTTCTCCAAACAAATTATTTAGAGCTTTATTTTCTAAATTATTTAAAGCATCTAACAATTCTTGACTCTTTACTTTCCAATTTGTATTTTTTCTAGGATCTTTATCTAAATAATAAGGATCTTTATAGCGTTCTTCTTGCCAATTAATTAAATCATCGGTTGCATCAGTAAATTGGGCATAAATTTTTGAGTAAATTCCTCTATTAAATTCTTCAAATAAATCTTTTATAGTGGATTTTAAAGTTCTAAGATCGTGTTTAAATTCTTTAGCAGGTAAAAAATCCTCTTTTTGTTTCTTGTAAATTGATTCAACAATTATCCAAGATTGCATTTTATTATTACTAGTTCCAAATATATGGGTTTTTAAAGAATTAAAAATTCCTTTTAATAAACACTCAGAAGCTATTATCAAGGATAAATAGGAATCTCTATATAAATTACCCATAAAAAGATTTTCCGCAACCTTTTTATGGGACTTATATGCCTTCAAGTAAGATTCTTTTGGGTTGGATTCATTTGGTTTTAACTGATTAATTTTTATAGGATATAAAGGAATTGAATTTGAATGATGGTTCAAGATGTTCTTCCCTATTCATTAGGTCAAGAGTTCATATAAACTACAGGTATTAGTCAATATCATATTTTGAATTTAGATATAAGAAAGGTGCAGAATGTTTATTTCAATCAGTTATTTCTAATCCCCCCTCCTCCCCCAAAATTCCCCCACAAAATCATAGACCTATAAAATATATTTTTTTATGTTAAAAAAAATTTGACTTCTTTTTAAAAGAAGCGTACAAACCATTTAGTCGGTAGACTGAAGAGTTCCTAACAAAGTTGGAGAATGGATTGATGAAAAGGCTTGACGAGTTATCTCCTGTAGCGCACCGCATCTTAGATGCCGCAGAGCAGTTGATACAGCAAAACGGATACAACGGTTTTTCTTACGACGATATTTCTCGTCAAGTAGGGTTAAAAAAGCCAAGTATTCACCATCATTTTCAAACAAAATCAGGTTTGGTTTCGATGGTTGTTGAGCGTTACACTTTTCGATTTAAAAACTTGTTGGAAGAAATAGATTTAAAAAACCTTTCAGCTGTTGATAAACTTAATGGTTATATCAAGCTTTTTAGTAAAACGTATGACACAAATCGCAGGTTGTGTGTTTGTGGAATGCTTGGTGCTGAGTCTGATATTTTGCCTCAAGAAATTGTGATTGCTGTTGGTCAATTTTTCGAATTAAATCAAAATTGGTTGGCAAAAATTATCGAATTTGGGGTCAAGTCAAAGGAGTTTAAATTGAATTTAAATCCATCCAAAGAAGCTCTTTATCTTCTTTCTTCCCTGGAAGGGGCAATGGTTGTAGGGAGAGGCGTTGGTTCCGATGACACCTTAAGGGATGTTGCTCAGACGGCTTTTAAGTCTATTGTTTCAGGTTGATGCGATTTTTTTAGAATCTAAACAATCCAACTAGTTGGTAGTTTTAGGGTAAAAGTGATTCCAAGCCATAATGGGTTCACTTCATGTGTTTCAGTTTTTTGTGTTCACGCTTTTATTTTAATTATTTTTCATCAAAAAGATGAATTAGGAGAATGTTATGTCTAAGAGAATTTTAATGGTTTTAACTTCACACGAAGATATGGGCTTAAGCGGTAAAAAAAACAGGTAACTGGTTTGATGAAGTAGCAACACCATATTATTTATTTAAACAAGCTGGTCATGAAGTTGTTCTTGCATCACCAAAAGGAGGATCTGCACCAATCGATCCGTTTAGTTATGATGAGATGTTTATGACAGAAAACACGCACAAGTTTCTAAAAGATCCTGCTGCAATGCGCGATTTATCAAACACATCTGTGTTACGTAATATCAATTACCGTTCTTTTGATGCTGCGTTTTTCCCAGGTGGATATGGACAACTATGGGACTTAGCGAATGATTCTTTTGCATTGCAAATGATTCAAGATCTTATTTACACAAATAAACATGTTGCATTAATTTGTCATGCTCCTGCTATTCTTCGTGATGTTAAAAAACCAAATGGGGAGCCTCTTGTTAAGGGAATGAATGTAACAGGGTTTTCAAACTCGGAAGATGACGAGCTCAGTTTATCTAAACATTTATTGTTCCAATTAGAGACTGCTTTAAAAGAAAAAGGTGCAAATTACCAACGTTCTGAAAAGAATTGGGTTCCAAAAGTGGTTGTAGATGGTTACTTAATTACAGGTCAAAATCCTGCGACTTCCCCATTTATTGCTAAGACACTAATTGAGCAACTTGCAAAAGTTTAATTTGTTTCTTTAAAAGAGATTGAGATTAAAAATCTGAATCTCTTTTTTTATTTTCTACAAAGGCATCGGAATGAATTGAATTTAATTCGGCATCTTGTAAAAAACATTGTTGTTCCATTTCTTTAACAAATTCTTCACTTCCACAAATAAAAATTTCCCAATTTGATAAATCTGGAAATTTATTTTCAATTAAATTTTGGATGGATTCTTTTTGTACTTCTTGATTATGATCGTCAATTTCGAGTGCGCATGGATAAAAATTTAAATGATTATTTTTCTTTTGAAGTTCTTTTATTTCTTCAAATAAATATAGCCCCGAAGAACGAAATGAGCCATGAATCAAATGAATTTCGTTTTCGTGTTTTTGAAAAAGAGCATCTTTTAATATGCCTAAAATGGGAGAAAGTCCTGTTCCCACAATAATAAGTAATAAAGGTTTTTTGTTTGCATTTTAGTGTATAATAACAGTAGCCATTAGGTCCTGCTATTTTAAGTCTATCTTTTATTTTTAATTCGTTAAAAATCCAATTTGTCATCATACCATGAGGACATAATTTGATATGAAGTTCTAAATCTGCTGATATTTCGGGATGGCTTGCTAGTGAATAACTTCTTGAAATGTTCTTATCATTTATTAAATTAATAAATTGACCTGGCTTATAATTTAAAGATTCATTGCATTTTATAATTAATATTATAATATCTGCTGTTTTTTTTATAATATTTTTTATTTCTGCATCATAAATTTTAGAATAACCAGAGGTGGAATCAATTTTTATATTTTCTGTTGGCATGCAAATACAAGGTAAGAAATTATTTTCTTCTATTTGATTTTCAGATAATCCTTTTTGGCTTTCTTTTGGAATATTTCCTTCTACTACTTTCATGATGCAGCTTTGACAAATTCCATTTTGACAAGAATAAGGAATAACAGAATCATTTTTTAATAAAGTATTTAATACGCTGTCATTATTATTTACCAAGAATTTTTTGTTATTATATTCTACTGTAATCATTTTTATGCTCACAATATTATTTATTATTATTTTCCTAAAACGTCATTTTTAGCTGAGGAGGCTGTTGTAATAATTTGTTCTATTATTTTATTTGGTACTTTTAGATCTTCTAAGGTACTTGTTAAATGTTCAATCACAGCTTCAAAATGATCTGAATTTAAACCTCTTTTTACTAAATGAGCGTGTCCAGTTCTGAGGTCTTTCCCTGTGTATTGATTTGGGCCTCCAAATAGCATAGTAAGAAAACTTTTTTGTTTTGCCATTTGCTGTTTCATGTCTATGTCCTTAAAATACTCATTAATTCTTTTATCTTTTAATATTTTTTTATAGAAAATGGCAACTGCGGCGTCTACAGCGGCTTCTCCGCCAATCTCTTGATATATGCTATTCATTTGAGCTCCTTTCATAATACCCCTATAACATGTATTTAAAATACATGTTATAGGGTGGCTCGTCAATGGATGGGTTAAAAAAATTGACACCCATTTTGTGATATTCAAAAAATCACTTTTATTTTATGCAATATGTTTATTCATGTTAGAATCATCTATGTAAATTATGATTATTTATTTAAGTTTTGATTTTATTTTAAAATTTTTATATTTGGAGGCATTTATTAAATGTGGAGTGATATTAAAACAAAATTTAAATTAATTTTTGTTATATCTTTATTTATTTTTTCATTAAATTGTTTTGCTAAATCAAAATCTAAAATTGTTGTCATAGTTAAATCAATAAAGAATGAATTTTTTAAAGAAATGGGGAAAGGAATTGAAGAATATCAAAATAGTCATAGCGACGATATGGAAATTATTTTCAAAGGAATTCAAAATGAAACAGATTCCGATTCTCAAATTCAATTTGTAGAAGACTCTATAAAACAAAAAGCCGACGCTATTTTAATTGCTCCTGTGGATTCTTTTAAAATAATTCCTTCTTTAATCAAAGCAATGAATCAAAAAATTATTGTCATTAATATTGATAATAAAATAGATGATAGGGCATTAATTAATAAAAATATAAATATTCCCTTTGTTGGCCCAAGTAATTTTAATGGTGCAAAAGAAGTTGCGATGGAATTAGTCCATAAAAAATTAAAGCCCGGTGATTCTGTTGGTATTATTGAAGGACTTTCTTCGTCTGTAAATGCGAAATCACGTAGTGATGGATTTCGTGCAGCAATGAAAGATGCAAATGTAAAAGTAGAAGCTGTGGTTTCAGCTGCATGGGAAGAAGATAAAGCCTTTATAGCTGCAAATGAGCTTTTAAAAAAATATCCCGCCATAAAAGCATTATTATGTGGCAATGATAATATGGCCATTGGTGCCATTAAGGCTATCGAAAAGCTTAATTTAAAAGGAAAAGTAGAAGTAGTTGGTTATGATAACATTCCAAGTGTTCGGCGTTATTTAGATTCTAGAGAATTGTTTGCAACAGTAGATCAATTTTCTGTTCTTCAAGCAATTACCAGCATTGAATTGGCTGTAGGGGCTATAAATAAAAATTTAAAACAATCCGATTTACCAAATATTTTAAAAACAAAAACGGGAGTTATTTCTAAATAATCAATTTTTAAAATTTATTTCATCATCTATTTTGTTACTTTATATTGAATTCATTTGCGATTAACAAAAAAAATCCCCTCTTTGAAAAAATTTCACAAAGAGGGGATTTTTAATAAAGGAAACAAAACGCTTACTGAGCGTTGCGTGCCTTATTTACAAAAGCATTTAATCTACTAATACGGCGTGCCATATTATTTTTGTGGATTGTGCCTTTTTGACGTGTTTTTGCAATTGCAGATTGAGCGTCTCTTAAAAGAGCGTCAATTTGAGAAAAGTCTTTCTTTTGAACAGCATCAAGTACTTTTTTTACTGATGTTTTCATTGTGCTCATATTAGCACGGTTGCGAAGGCGACGTACTTCAGTTTGACGAGCGCGTTTTTCAGAAGAAACATGATTAGCCATTGAAAAGCTCCATAATAAAATAAGTATATGCTGCTAAAATAAAATAAGTGTTACTGCATATACTTGCATGAACCAATTTAACACTTAAAGAAATCTATTTAAGAGCTATGGGTACTTAAATAGACAATAAAAAAGAAACGAAATTATCCTTGGCTCTTTGCAAGAGCGCTTAAGTCAACTTTCTTAATTTTAAGAAGAGTTGCTACGGTATCTGTTGGGCGGCAGCCTACTCCGTACCAGTGAGCCATTCTGTCTGTTTTGAGTTCAACAATAGAAAGCTCAGTCATTGGATTATAGTGTCCTACGCGCTCAATAAAACGGCCGTTGCGCGCATTACGAGAGTCTGTAACAACAACGTGGTAAAAAGGACGACCTTTGCAGCCAAAGCGTTGAAGTCTAAATTTTAAAGCCATATGAGAACTCCTTAATGGGCTAAGCCATTTATTGGGCACTTGCTGCAGAGTTGCGTGTTGAAAGCACTATTGCTTACAAAGAAACCTCGCACAGGGTGCATTGCTAGTAAAAGCTGGGCTAATTTTTTGCACAGCAATTGCCTCTGATAAAATCTTCTACAAGAAATGTCAAGAAAATAAGGATAATGCTCTTTTTTTAGAAGAAAGGCCAAATAAGTTTGGATAGATATTAAGGTTTTGTTATGATTGCAATAAATTGAGGAAATAACAGTGCAATCCGATTTTCTTTTGCGAGCCCTTTATATAACAAAAGATCCCGACATAGGACCTCTTCTTGAAGCTGCTTTGAGGCGATGCGGAGCGAAAAAAATATTAGGATGCAAAACCGTAAGTGAAGCTATTGATAATATTATAGATAAAAAATTTCAAACTCATTTTGTCATAGAGGATGTAACTGTCTTTGAGCAGTATCATTTTTTCCCTATTCAATTTATAAATTCTTGTAAGAGATTTAAGGTGCCTCCTCCTTGTCTGGGGGTGTGTGAAATTAAGGAAAACTTCGATATTAATTTATTAAAATCAGGTCGTTATGTGGACTATATCCCAAAGCCTTTAAATGAAAGTTTTTTAGAACAGAGGATTCGATCTTCTTTTCAAAAAAGCTATCAATATCAGTCAGGGAGTATGTTGGTTGAAGTGATTGAATCTTTGATAAATAAAAAAGACAATGAAAAAGCTTATTTATTGCTGCTGCCTGCTTTAGCAAGGAAGCCAAATAGCCCTGAGCTTATCATTTTACTATCAAAAGTTTTTTTTGAATTGAAAGAAATTGCTTTTTCGGAGCTTGCCGCTCGTTATTTAATTAGTAAAAATAAGAATGATGTAGCCGCAAAAAATATGCTTGCAAAGATACTGCTTTCAACAGGTAGAGTAAAAGAAGCAAATAAACTAGAGTTATGATAAGATAATGGATAAAATCTCAACAGGAGATGTATTATGCAAATGATAAAAAAAATTCTTTGTGTTACAGATCTATCGCACATCTCTAGAAATGCCGAAATCGCTTCTTTGCGTTTAGCGAATCTTTTTGATTCTGAACTCACAATACTCAGCTGTGGAGAGTATTATTCACATATCCCAAATAATTATTTTGATGAAAATGTTATTCAACCACAAACCGATTTTCCACACACAGAAGAATACATAAAATTTTTAGAGCAAAAAAAATTAGAAACAATAGATCATTTTAAAAATATAATAAGAGAATTTAATCTTAATTTACCAGAAAATATTATTTATGAAATTAAACTAGATAATGAAGTAACAGCAACAATGGACACCATTGAAGAAAAAAGTTATTCTTATGATTTAGTCATTGTTGTACGACAGCAATATAATTTTTGGGAAAGAATCTTATTTGGTTCGCCGGCTATAGAAATATGTGAAGAAAGTCAAATTTCAACTTTACTCATTCCAGAATCAGAAAAATGGATTAACTGGATACCAAATGGAATTATTGTTGCATCTTCTTTGACTGAAGATAGTAAATTAGCTGAAAGCTATGCTTCGGAATTTGCTTCAAAATCGAGTGGTGATTTATCTATCTTACATATTATAGACACATTGAATTTACATTTTGATTTAAATGTTTCTCATATTTTTCCAATTGATTATGTTCCTTCCCAAGTTCAAAAAGAAACAATTGATGAAATAAGAAATCAAAGACTTCAAGAAATAAATAAAATACAAGAAGAAGTAAAAAATGAATATAATCTAAAAAAAATCACTACTCATATAGATATTGGGAGAGTTGGTGATGAAATTTTAAATTATATTAAAAAACGTGATCATCATAATTTGCTTGTCATAGGGGCAAGTGGGGGAAGTGCTTTAAAAAGATTTTTTCTAGGAAGTAAAATTTCAGCAATTGAAGAAGCTTGCACTATTCCACTATTAATTGCGCAAAAAATAACCAACCAAAACTTCCAAAAAGAGTAGCATAAAATAAAAAATTCAGATATGGTTCCTTTAGACCTCATTGGATAAAGGAGTGTTTATGTCAATACAAGTCGCTGCCCATGGATTCGAATTAACTACAGCTTTAAAAGAAGCCTGTGAAGCAGAAACAAAAGATAAACTTCATGCAATTGCTTTAAATAATATAACTACCAAATGGACATTATCTATACAAAGAGAAGAACAAATTTCCCATCTTATTTGGTCAGATGGAACATTTAATGGTAACGTAACAGTAAAATCTTCTGACATGTATAATAGTATTCATCAATGCGCTAAAAAAGCATTGGAACAAATGAAAAAGAGCCATGAGAAAAAACAAAATCATAAGGGCAGTAAATTGGTCCACGCCATTCCTGTGAATGTAAATGATTAAAAAATAAAATAATTATAAATTTATAAAACTACTTTTCTTTTTTGAAAGGTAGTTTATTTTTTTTGTGTTGAATTCACAATATTTAACATTTCATTTAATCCATTATAATCACTTGCTAAGTAAAATGATTCTAAAGACTGAATGGCATAATCATTTTTATTTATATTTAAGGTAAAGGCGCATTCAAATAATTTACCCGAAATTTCAAAATATCCTAATGTCATAAAGAGTTGGGCTGGTTTAGAACACATTTTTTCCTGTTCAAGGGTTATTGCATTTAAATTTGGGTTGTTTTTTGCAATTATATCTGCATCAAGTGGTTTATTTGCTTTTGCTAAAGCTATCGAATTTTGAATAAACTCTTTCGTTTTATTTGAGGTAAATTCTTTAGAACCAAAGTTGTTTAAATTCATTTCAAGCAATACTTCATATAATTTATATGCTGGTAAATAAAAATTATTTTTGTGCAAAAGCATTGCATTATTTAAAATTGTATTTGGATTTGTTTCTTTATTTTGATCAACTAAAATAGATTTATACTGATTTAACTCCGAGTTTTTTAAAAAAAGAGTTTGATTTTGAGCAGCTTTTTCTATTGCTAATCCATAAAACTGTTGATATTTTTTTACTTTAAAATAAGACATTAAAAATAAAATATTAATAATGATAATAGCAATATAATATATTTGATAGTTTTCTAAAAATTTCTTTTTTAATTGAAGAGCTGTTTTTTCAGATAAAATAATTTTTAAATTCCATTTATGCCTTGTTGTTAAAGCAAAACCAAATAGTATTCCAGCAACTGAGCCTCCTAAATGAGCAGCCCAATCAAAAATAGAATTATTAAATAAGCCAAAGCCAACATTTAAAACAACATTAAAAAGAATGATTTTTCCAAGCTGCATATTTGTTTTATTGCATTTAAGCTGGCTTGCAATTTTTTCTTCGTATTTTTGAATTATATAAAGGCAAAAAAGAATTCCAAATAAACTTCCTGATGCTCCTACAGATAGCATTGGTATTAAAGCAAAACTACATATATTTCCAGAAATACCTGCAATAAGATAAAGTAAAATAAAATTTTTAAAACCGGCGAGGTATTCAAATATTCTTCCAACAGACCAAAGGCCAAACATGTTTACGACAAGGTGAAGTAAATTTGCCTGCATGAAGATGGGAAAAAAAAACGATGGATTTGTCCTAAAGAAATAAGACCATTTTCTTTAGCTCCAAAAAGGACTAAAGTATCGTATCCAGGACCTTGAATTAATTTTTGTAAGGAAAATTCTGACTGAAAACAAAGATAAAAATAAAATAGGATATTAATTAATATAAATAAAGTAGTTCCAAAAGCATTTTTTCTTGAGAAAATGGATTCAATTATTTTAGTTGGCATAAAATATCTTTCGAATTAATAAGTTTCTTTCCGAGCTTGAAATTGTTGGTCTATTAAATTTACAAAAAATTCTTGAACCTCCATATTATTTGATGAATAAGCCATTTCTTTCATGTTTGCAACAAAATATTCGATAGGTTTTGTGTTGCCATGATACCATGCATAAGATAAACTATTTGTATTTAATGAACTAATTTTGATTGTTTTATTAAAGTACCGCTCCAAAAAATGAGGAGAAATTAAATTTTCTGGAAATAATTTACAATAATTTGTGAAAATGAATTTCAAATCATGTTTAGATAAAATATCATAAATGGCAGAATTCATTAAAAGTCTTTTTCCAATATACAATCCTAATATAAAATTAATGAGAAACTTTGACTTTTCAATTAATAAAATTTTATCGGTAAAATTCCAACGAAAATAGTATGCAGGTAAAATTTCTTTTATATTACTATGAATAGGATTATTATAAAATCCATAATAGACTTCATTTCCCGAAGTGTTTTTAATTTCAATTTTATTTTGTAATATATTTCTATTAAACCCTCCTAAAACGATTCCTCTTATGATATGTAATTTTATATTTTTATTTAAAGTGTTTTTTAATTCGTTTAAATGATCTAAGTGAATGATTCCATTATTTAAAAAAACAAGATAAACATTTTCAATAGAGTTGCAATGAATTAAAATTATTTTAATATATTCAAAACTTTTATTTATGAATTGAGGGGGTAAACAAACATAAATTATAATATTTTTTTCAATAAAATTTGGATAAATATGATCTAAATTATGAGATAAAAAAAACTTTGGAAATTTTTGAAAATGAGTTTTTTGATTTTGTTTTTGAATATATATTGGTAAATTATGAATCGAGTTTGAAATAATATGCGTTATAGAATGTCTATATTCAAGTAAAATACGATCCGCTAAAAAAAGTCCTAATGCACCAGCTCCTATTATCACTCTTTCAAATTTATTTTCAGAATGTTTTGTATTTTCAATAAGATTACCTGAAAACACTTTTTTTCTCCATAAAAAAAGGATAAGGCTGATTAGGTTACAAAAGAAGATGATTGAAAATCGTCTTCTTATTTTAGCTATATCATAAATATATTAAAATATGACATAGTAAGAATGAGACTTATAAGTATTTGAATTTTTTATATGTAATGCTATGGAAAGGAAGTCATTTATGGCTGAAAATAAAGTAATCTGTTATGAGCTTGGAATTTTTATTGAGGAGGAAAATAAAGATCTTCTCGCCTCTATTCTAGGTGAATTAGGAATACACGACTTTGTCTTAGGCTCGCTCGATTGTGACATACCAGCTGAATATAACCCTCAAATGCCTAAACCCGATTTTTATTCTGAACTTGCAAATGACATTCCTGCAATTATATATAGCGAAGATAAAGAATACTTAGAGTCTGTAAAGAGTTCCTTGGAACATGTTTTTAAAGCAATAAACTTTAAATATAATGAAAAACCTTTATTATAAGAGAAATAGCAGATCAAAATTGGAAAGAAAGTTGGAAAGCATCTTTTAAGCCCATTTTAATTTCGGATCAAATTGCTATTTTACCTCCTTGGGAAAATGCAAATGAGTTTCCTCAATTGCATAAGATTGTAATTAATCCTGGAATGGCATTTGGTACAGGACAGCATGAAACAACTCGTTTATGTCTTGAAGTCATGCTTAATTATAAAATGCCAGAAACGGTTTTAGATGTAGGAACAGGGAGCGGAATTTTAGCTATTGCAGCAAAAAAACTAGGAGCAATCCACGTTCTTGGTAACGATCTCGACCCCGATTGTATGAGAATTGCCCATGAAAATGCGGAAGTAAATGAGACCCCACAAATTAAATTTGTTAATATCCCAATAGAACAAATCGAAGATAAAAATTTTGGAATGATTCTTGCCAATATTGAGAGTAAACCATTAAAAACTGTGGTACCTTCTATTTGTGAGCACGCAAAAAAGAATGGTATTATTATTTTATCAGGTATTTTATCCATTGAAATAGATGAATTTAAAGAATTTATGCAAAATGAAAATGTACGCTTTATTTTAAGTAAAATAATGGGAGATTGGTGTTCCTTAGTATACGAGAAACTGTAAAATAATTCTTCAAGTTCCTTTATTTAAATTCAAATATAGGAAAATAAATGACTAAAAATCAATTTTTTGATGTTATTATAGTTGGTGCAGGGGCTTTTTCTTGCTTTAGCGCTCTATTATTAAAACAAAAAGGAATGAATGTCGCTCTTGTTTATTCCGAAAATACATCTCCTATGGACTCCTTTTTACAGTCTTTAAATACATGCTGGCCTTCCTTAAATGATCCACCTACACGCGCAGAAGTTGCTCATGGTCATGATGTTGCTTTTTACCTCCATGAATTTTGTATAAAAGGACTTACCTACTTTAAAGAAACGTTATTACCCTTAATTGAAGATCAAGAAAATTGGGTAAGAGCGGATTGTTTTCGTATTGGAATGAAAGACTTTGAGGTAGAAGAATTACTTGATGCTTTTCATTTAGGGTTTGGACTAAAAAAAACAACGGATTCAAAAGCTTTTAAAGAAGAAAAAAGTTCTTTAATTTGTCTTAACAGAAAAATTTTTCAAGAAAATATAATAAAATCTTTAATTAAAAATAATGTCACTTTAATTCCTTATGAAGCTATAAAATTAGAAGAAAGGCAATCTAAATGTATCATAGAATTAAAAAATAATAGCATTATTGAAAGTGAAATTGTGGTATTAGGAAGTTCATTGAATATATCTAAGATTATACCTAAATTTCAATCCATATTAATTCCTATGAGTGATTGTTTATTTGAGTATGAGTTAGATAATCTTGAAAAAGTTCAGTTTCATCCTTTTAATTTTAGAGCATCAAACGGACACATTTGTGCTTCTGTGTTTCATCATAAAGATAAAATAAAAATAAAATTATCTGGTCCTCGCTTTTTATTACCTGGGGCTGGTGCTGGATTAGATCTAACAAAAAAAGAAATAGACAATAAGATTTTTCAAAATATAGAAAAATATCACAGAGAATTTGTTTTTGGTTTAATAGCAAATTTAATTTCGAGTCAGAATATATTTTTAAATCAGCCTGTAACTTTAAATTCAAAAAAAGTTTTAGTCGATTGTTACCCTTGTGATGAGCTTCCTCTTTTGGGTGAATATGGAAAATTAGGCCGTATTCTAGGAAATTCAGGATGGTTAGCTACTGGTTTGTCCTCTGGGGCATGGGCTTCGCATATCATATGCGAACTCATATTAAATGAAAAGAGTTCTGATCTTCATTCTAGACTTCATCCAAGAAGGCTTTTTTCAAAGTTTGTAAATACTTAAAAAACACTTTTTTAATATTGAATTTATTGATATATCTTTAAAATATAATTTATAAATTAAAATATTGACAATATTTATTAAAAAAATATAATGAATTTGGATTATTGAGACATTAGGATTATTGCTTACACTCATTTTTTTTATATCGGTTTTTAAATAGGTTTATTTAATAAATCTGTTTAAAAAAATTGTTATATTTTGATTCAATACATAAAAGAAGTAATTTATTTTATTTAAAAAATTAGTACTATTCGTCTAGACTTAATAAAAAAATTTTATTAGTTAAAAGTAATATTGATCCTAACCCCCATTTCAAGTTGACACTTTTCCATCATGAAAAGGAGAGTCAATGGATAAATTAGCAGAGCCACGAAGGCGCTTAGGATATTATGAAAAGCGAGCAATATTAGAGGAACATTT
>NZ_JBIPMD010000311.1:0-3183 GCF_044369315.1 Silvanigrella sp. | reverse complement strand
CTTTCAAAAGCAACTTGCTCTGACAATTTTAAAAGTCTATTTTCCATCTCCATTTAAATCTCCTCCTCAAAAGGAGATTTAATTCTGGATTTATGCTTTGTAAAAATCACTTATTGGGAGGACACACTTGAATTGATATTACAGAAGATTTTAATTTTACTGGTTATACAGTCTCAAGATCTTCTGAGATATTGATGCTCAGTCCGCAAAACTATGGGTCAAATTCAGTCCAATCGTCTTTGGGCAAGGCGTTGATATTATTTAGGCTTCAGTCCGATTGTCTTTGGGAACTGACAGTGGGGCCGATAAATTCAAATGCAATTTTTATATTATTATCTTTTAAAATATTTTTCGTTAAATCTAATCTTTTTACATATAATTTAAATAAGGAATCAAAATTTAAATTGTTTGAAAAGGGTGGAAGATAATTTAAAGCAATTTTACATCCAACTTTTGAGGCGTTTTCTGCTTGTTTAGAAAATATTTTTAAACTATGATTAAATTCATTATCACTTCCAGAAAGTTTTACAGTAAAATGAAATGAAGTGGCGATTAAATCATAATCATTTAAAATATTCTCTATTTCAGAAATTGTATATTTAGGCTTTTCTAAATCTAAATTTATTCCTTTATATTTATATTTAAACGCCAGTTTGCAAGACTCTAAAAAATCTTCTTCTTCATGTCCTATTGTGGAACTCATTTTACTATTATTAGCGTCATAATCTTTCGTAATATTTAGTACGGAATACATGTTTTTCTCTTTATTTTTTAATATTTATCTTTTATTTATATGGTTTTATTTCTTAAGATATAATTATCTAGAACTTTTTTAACAATGTTTAAATCTACAGTGACAAGATAATCACCTTCTGGATTAAAGCATTTCCCAATTTTTTCTAATAATACAAATCGTAATTGTTTTCCTGTTTTTTTGTTATCATTAATCATAGCTTCAATTAAAATATCAGATGTAATTTCATTAGGAAAAGGATCTTTATAACCTAATTTATTTTCTATTATTTCATAATGTAAATTAACTTCTTCATTTGATAGTAAACCTATTTCTTTTGATAATTCAGCTGCAATTCTCATCCCAAAAGAAACAGCATCACCATGTAATATCTTTCCTTTCATGAGCCACTCAATGCCATGACCAAAGGTATGTCCATATTCTAATATAATTCCATAATGTTTTTCAGAAGGATCTTCTCTTAAAATATCAAGTTTTGATTGAATTATTTTTAATGCAAGTTCTTTTGTACGATAAGCATTCTCTGGGTTGTCGTAGGGTGAATTTTCATATAAATATTCAAAAAAGTTTTTATTTGAAATAAGACCATTTTTTATGCCTTCAATAATTCCAGCTCTTCTTGCATTTTTTGGCTCTGTATGAAGATAATGAGTATCTCCAAATATAAATATAGGTGCATGATATAGGCCAAAATGATTTTTTCCTTTTTTTCCATTTACAGCTTGTTTATTACTGAGCGTACTATCGGTTTGACCTGTAAATGTCGTTGGAATTTCAATGAAGCGAACCCCTCTATAAATGAGTCCCGCAGTTAGACCAACTAAGTTTCCAACTCCACCTCCTCCAAATGCAATTAATATTGATTTTTTTGAAATATTTTGTTCAATTAATTGTTCGCATAATTCTTCCAGATTTTTAAAATATTTATTTTGTTCACCAGATTGTAAAATATTTAAATATGTATTTGGAAATTTTTCTTTTATTTTATGAAATAAAGACTCCCCGTAAATTTTAAATATGGAATTTTCGGTTAAAAAAAATAATTTGTCAAATTCTAAATTCTCTAGCTGATTTAGAATAGTCTCTTCAATTTTATAGCCAAAGTAGTAAGGCGTCGGTTTTTCTAATTCAGTTGAAAACTCAATAGTTTTTCCAGGGAATAAGTCATTATTTAAGTACATATTTAATTCAGAATTTCTAAAATTTTTCATAATAAGATCTACCTTTATGTAAAGTTATTCAATTAACGTAAATAAAATATTAAATTTTTATGATTGAGAAATTTATTAGCTTGTGTTTGTCTTTCTAAGATTCAATTGTGGTCTTATTAATAAAATATATCCTAGTAATGATATAATTCCACAAATAAACATAGAACTTGCCATTGGAAATGCAGAACCATTATGGAAAAAGCTTACAAATAGTGATGAGAAAAAAGCCATACTCCACTGTAAAGAGCCATATAAAGCAGATGCAGTTCCGGCTTTTTCTCCATAAGGTGACAAAGCAATTGCAATAGAGTTTGGACTAATTAAGTTTAACATTCCAAGAAAAATGAAAATTGAAAATAGGAAAGGCAAAACCAAGTTTAAATAAAATGAAAATGCGAAAATAAATACAGCAGCTGAAAAAGCAACTATGACAGATGAAGAGCAAATAGTTTCGGGTTTCCATTTTTGCAGAAGTTTTTTATTAATTTGAGAAGCAATTAAAATTCCGAGTCCATTCATACCAAAAACGAGTCCATATTGTTGTGGTGACATTTTAAAAAGTTCTATAAAGACAAATGGAGAACCTGCAATATAGGCAAACATTCCTGCTCGAACAGCAATATCTGGTAAGAGGTAGCCAATAAAATGTTTGTCTTTAAGTAAAACTTGATAAGAATGAAGGACTGATTTTATTTTTATAGACTCCTGTTTTTTTGTATTTGTCTCAGGAAGAAAAATAGAAACAATAAAGATACAAATTAAACTAGATAATGCTAAAGTAAGAAATATAGATCTCCATCCTAATAGCGCATTCAAAAAAGCTCCTATAGAAGGTGCAATAATTGGCGCAATTCCTAATACTAAAGCAATATTTGATAGAAATAATGCAACATGTTTTTTATCAAAAAGATCACGAGCAATAGCTCTGCTTATTACCAAACTTGCAGAGCCTCCAAATGCTTGCAAAACTCTAAAAAGTATAAATAAAAATATGTTTTGTGAGAAAGCACAACCTATGGAAGCAAAGAAATAAAGTAACATCCCTCCGAGAAGCGGTTTTTTTCTTCCAAATCTATCCGATAAAGGACCATAAATAAGTTGGCCTAATGCCATGCCTATAAAAAATGTTGAGACAGATAATTCGTGTCCTCCCAATAAGTGCATTTTACAAACACAATGAATGGAATTAAATTTTTTATAGAGAGTGGTTTTTGATTT
>NZ_JBIPMD010000310.1:0-3185 GCF_044369315.1 Silvanigrella sp. | reverse complement strand
AATCCATTGGTAGCTCCTTTGTTACTTTTTTTTAAGCAACAATTAACTAACAAATTGGAGCTATTTCTTCAATCTTCACAATATCTTTCTCAACTCTTAACTGGCATATATTATTAGGAGTTTTGCTTATGGATTATAGCAAAAATTTTCGAAAACTACCTATTGCAATTTTGATGGGAATTTCCTCTATTGCATATGCACAAGATGAAGTAAATTTAGATAAATTTCTTAAAGAGTTTCATGAAAATCCCAAAGCTACCATGGATAAAATTCCTACTAAAAAACAAGTATCAGGAAATAAAATAATAGAAACTCAATTTTCTGAATCCGATATTAAATCAAGATCATTTGTAGAGAAAAAAGATAAATATCGTAATACTCTTATGAAAAGTGCAAGTAAAAGATCGAGATCTTTTAAACCTTTTTCTGAATACCAAGGAAATGATAATCCTAAATATGTTATAGATAATCCAGCAACATTTATAGACAATATTAATGCTATTGATGCTAAAAAAATATCCTCTTATACATTAACTTTTCAACCTTGGTCTGGAAGTTATTGGCCTCTTTATAAAGGAAATATAACAAATAGATATTCAGAAAATTTACCTGACATGGAAATAAATGATTATGCAAATTATATTTTACGACAACGACCAGCAGCCACACTAGTAAGCGAAGGAAAAACAAATTATCTTTCCCCAGCAGAAAAATACGATTTATTAATGGGAGACAGTAATTACTCCTTAACAAATACAATTATAGCCGATGCACAAAGTTACGGAAAATTTGAAGGATGGGAAGGTATTTGTCATGGCTGGGCTCCTGCCGCATACATGCACAATAGACCTGTTCGCAGCGTTAACTTAACAAATGCTGCCGGAACAAAAATTACATTTTACCCATCAGATATCAAGGCACTTTCTACAATTCTCTGGGCTAATTTAAGTGCTCCAACTAAATTTATTGGAGGCCGCTGTAACCAAAAAAATCCTACTACAGATTCCAATGGACGTATTACGAGTCAAGAATGCTTTGATACAAACCCAGGGACATTTCATTTAACTTTAGTAAATCAACTTGGAATCAATAATCGCAGTGTTGTTATTGATGCGACTTATGATTTTCAAGTTTGGAATCAGCCCCTTGTTGGCTATAAATACTGCTATTTTAATCCACAAACAAGAGTTGCAGGAGCTACAGCAAAAGAAGCCGCTATTCCTAGATCCCAATTTACAAATGATAAGTTTCCAAGTTATAGATCAAGATATGCTGCAAAAATTGTTGGAGTTGAAACCACAATTCAATATATAGGTGAAACATGGCCAAATACAGCAACAAAAGATTCACCAAGAAATGATAATGTGATTTCTGTTACCTATTATTATGACCTTGAATTAGATTCCAGTGATAGAATTATAGGTGGGGAATGGTACCAAAACGCACACCCTGATTTTATTTGGACACCATCAGGAAGTTCCGATGTTTCAACTGGTTTAGTTCCAAATTCAACAACAGCTTCCTACAATTATAATATTTATAAGTGGAATGAAAACCCAACAAGACCAGATCCAGAATGGACTTTTTATTCTCCTTATGCCGCGCAACGTAAAGTACCACTTGAAAATGTGGTGCGCAGTTTAGTTGCTTGGTCTTCTGTTGAAAATGGAAGTCCCGAAAATTGTCCACAGCCATGTATTCCTAGTACTTATAAATGGCATCGTTATTAAATTGATTAAAAAATCCGACATAAGAATATTTTTGTGCGAAATTACTTTTTTACAGCAACCATCATACCTTCTCCGGTTGGTAAAAAGGTAGTAACAAGCCTTTTATCTTTTACGCATTTTTCATTAAAGTTGCGCATAGCTTGTATTAAATTCGCTAATTCTCCTTGTGGGAGTTCATCATCACCAATAAATCCAAAAACAAAAACATTATCCGCAATAAGAAGACCACCTGATCTTAAATTTTCTACCGCCCAATCAAAATATTTTGGGTAATTTGCTTTATCGGCATCGATAAAGACAAGGTCAAAAGGACCTTCACGAACAAGGCTTGGGAGAGTATCAAGGGCTTTCCCTATTTTTATTTCAATTTTATGAGAGAGGCCTAAACTTTGAAAAACTTCGCTTGCCACAGCAGCGTGGTGAGTGCTGTGCTCACAGGTATAAAGCTTTCCGTCTTCTGGAAGAGAATTTGCCAAAAATACGGCTGAATAACCACATAAAGTTCCAATTTCCACAATTTTTTTTGCTTGGGCGGTTCTAGCAAACACTTCTAAATTACGACCATCCGTGGGCACAACCTGCAAAGGAGGCGTTCCCCGTTTTTTCGCAATTTGCATGACTTGTTGCAAATTAGGATCATTATCGACTTGTAGTAAATTTTCGACATACTGAGAAACTGATTGAGATAAATTAGAATAAGACTTAGGACGCATACATTTACCTTACTTTAAAAGAAGACCACACACTTACTGCATTTAGGTATTTTTAAAAAGGAGATAATAGAAAAAAGAAGGGGAAGTAAAGGATGGTGGCGCCTCCCAGAATCGAACTGGGGACACGTGGATTTTCAGTCCACTGCTCTACCGACTGAGCTAAAGCGCCAACCTTTGGTAAGACTGTGACTAATACACGAATGCAAGATCAGTCAAGCATTCGTAACAAGTTTTTTTAATTTTTTTTATTTTTTTTATTTGCTGCGTTATTGATCAAAATTTCGCTTCTAAAAGCAACTTCTTTGCTAAATATGATCGATGAATAAGCAAAAATCAATTCTCGCACTCTATTTTGGGATGCTTTTAAAGCCGCGTTCGTATTTGGACAGACCCAGGCCTCCACCCCAAGCTCTAAAGCATTGATGATCTGGGATAATTTCCCTGCAAGACAGGCAGGAAGGGCGGGTCCTGTGGGGGCACAAGTGAGCGCGGCCTCTGAATAACACAATGAAATTTGTAGCTTAGACGAATCTTTTGCGGCACGCGAAAAAATTATTGCTACAGGCTCTAAAGAGCATTGAGGACGAAAAGGTTGCATAAAGCAGTTTGTATTAAAATTTCCTTTATCAGGAAGAGACTGTCATATCCCAAAGACATTGAGACTCGCTGATCAATCATATCAAGCACATTCCCAGAGTGAACGAGACTAAATTTGCCCCAAAGACATAAGGACTGTATGTTA
>NZ_JBIPMD010000102.1:0-10658 GCF_044369315.1 Silvanigrella sp. | reverse complement strand
GACAATTTTAAAAGTCTATTTTCCATCTCCATTTAAATCTCCTCCTCAAAAGGAGATTTAATTCTGGATTTATGCTTTGTAAAAATCACTTATTGGGAGGACACCCACGATTACTTATGGATGGGACGTTGCGAAAAAGAAGTCATTAAAAATTGGAAAGATGAACTTTATTTTTATTTTGACGATAAATAAATTTCATCTTTTGCATTTGATTAAGCTAATATTTTTGCTAGGGAACATAACAAATATAAGGAAGCCCTTGTTTGTTGAATTTCTCTAACATGCCTCTTATTATACTTAATAAAGCATGTAAATACGACTAAAGAATTATCAAAAGATATTTCACTTAATTTCCATGAAAAATTTGATAAATTATTTTGAATTTGTTGAATATTCGTTATTTTATTTTTTAAAATGGCAATGGATAAATAAAATCCATGAAATGATTTTTCATCTTTTAAAAAAGGATCCATTGGAAAACCATATTCTGCCAAACAAATATCTGTATTCATTTCTTTTAAAGTGCTTGCAGCAAGATAAGAAACTAAATCCTCTGGATTTTCCAATTGATTTTGAATTATTTTTTCTGGAATATTTAATAATTTTTTCTTAACATAATCAGAATTAGCAACAATAGATCCTTTTAAAATAGAAGGATCATGAGTATAAACGCTTAATTCTTTGCTTAGATATCCAGCACAAGAAGTTTCACAAAACGATAGTGACAAATTTTGCTGTTTTAATAAATAAACTAAATAAGAAGACACTTTTCTTTCATCAACATATAAAATATGTTCACCAAAAGCTTTTTCTACTTCATTAGAAAATTCATTTTTTAAATAATTTTCACATTCTTTTTTTTGAAAATCCGTATTTGCAAATAAGGTAACAGTATAAGAAACGTAATAAGCATGAGCCTGATAAGAAACAGAAGCTGTCGGATATTTAGTAATTAAGTTCTTTTCAGCAATATTTATGGCATTCTGCATAAAAGATTCGCCCATAAAAAAAACTTGCCAGCTTAATGAAACAGGCATATGGGAATGATTTTCTAATTTTGGTAAGACATGCTCTAAAAACATTCCTTCCATTTCATAAGGCACGCCAGGCATACTATAAATTGTTACATTTTTTGAAAACTTTTTACCTGTTACACGGAATCCTGCTGCTGTTCCAAGTTTATTAGGTAACAATTGGCAATCTTTTGGTAAATGAGCTTGTTTTTTATTGCTTTCTGGAATTTGTGTGCGGCCTGCTTTTATAAAAAAATCGGCACAAGCATCCCAAGCTACTTGATTGAATTCGGTTGGAATAGCAAAGAATTTTGCAACAACATCGGCTGTTAAATCATCTGATGTGGGCCCGAGTCCTCCAGTCATAAAAATGATATCTGATTTTTCAGCTAAATAATTTAAACAATCTAATAAATCATTTTCATAATCACCACACATCATGGAGGCTCTAACGGATACTCCAATTTTTCTTAAATGCATTCCAATAAAAGGGCCGTTCGTGTCTTTCGTTTTTGCAGATAAAACCTCATTTCCTGTAATAAGTAATCCTGCTGATATCATGAGCTCATCTCCTTAACGAAAATATATTTAAAAAAGTATCAAAATACTTTTTATCATTCAACACATTTCCATATCTGATCCGATTCATCAAATATCCAAAATGAACCATTGTTTTGAATTAATTTATTTCTAAATTCGGATGCAAAAAGTAAATCCATATTTTGTGCACTTTGTTCTACAGAAATTTTACCATTTGGATTTAATTCTGTTCGAACACTTCCTGGATGTATACTTAACATAGCAATTTCTTTATTTTCCGCTTTTAATTGAAGTGCAGCTTGTTTTGCAAATTGTATTACCGATCTTTTTGTTAATCGATAGGAAGCATTTAAGTAAGAATCCCGGAATACTTGTCCCATTGTACTAGACATAAATGCAATCGTTCCATCTTTATTCATTAATTCCATAAAAATATTATTTGATTCTATTAATCCAAAAACATTGGTTTCATAGACATGTCTTAAATCTGCCATTGTTAAATTTAAAGCATTTAAATCTTCTGCATTAGGATCAATAGAAGATACTCCTGCATTTTGGATGATTAAATTTAGTTTAACACCATTTTTTTGTAATAAATTTTTTAAATTTAAAATAGAACCAAATTTTGATACATCTAAATATAAAGATTCAAAAATATTTTTATTCTCAAATGTTACTTTGTTTCGAGAAGTAGGGAGAACAGCAAATCCCTTTTCTGCAAAATAATTGACAAGGGCAGCTCCAATTCCTCTAGAAGAACCCGTTACTAACACAATTCCTTTGGGTTGATGACAGGCAACCTCTTTTAACCATTTTTGCAATTTATTTGAAACAGATTCTTCTGGATCCCAGATAGGTACTTCTCTGTCATTTACAAATAATTTTGGAGTAACATGACATCCTGATTTTTCAATCATAGCACTTACACCACAATATTTTGTAAAACTAAGTTGAACACAGTGAGCAACACGTTCAATATTTAATTTCTCACCTGTTACCTTATAAGTTAAAACACATTCTTTAAAAACTTTAGGATGCGTTTCAGTTTGGGTTGCTTCGCATTCAACCACCAATGAGTGTAATGGCTGTCTCATTTTATTTAAACTACTCACTACATCTACAGAAGTACATGTAGCCATTCCTTGTAAAACAATTTCTTTAGGATTAGGTCCTATTTTTTTTATATCTGGATCATTTTTTATAGAAATATCTATATTTGCACCTTCATCACATTCTGCATAAAATTCCCAATCATGTGGATAAGGCCTCGCATACCAATGGGCTTTAATTTTCAAAACAATTACTCCTATTATATATTCATTAAATCAATGAAATGTTTTTAATTGTCCATTTTGAATAATATTTATAATATCAAAATTATGTCTATTTAAAACGAGCAAATCAGCATCAAATTGAGGAACGACTCTCCCCTTTTTAAATAAAGAATTTTCATTATCAATCCCCAAACATTGGGCTGCATTTGTTGAAGACATTTGAAGAGACTCTTCTAAAGTTACAAGATTTTTAGATAATATATTTTTAAAAGCATCATATACAGTAATTGCCGACCCTGCTAAAGTACCGGATTGATCAACATATTTTCCATTTTTAACAAATATTTTATTTTCATTAATATAAAAAGATTCTAATTCAGTTCCCACAGGAGACATGGCATCAGAAACCAATATGAATTTATTTTTAGCTTTCGTTTTAAATGCTAATTTAATTGTATCGAAGGAAACATGATGTCCATCTGCAATAATTCCACACCATGAACTTTCATCCAATAAAGAAGCTCCAACAACACCTGGTTCTCTACTACTTAAAGGAGAGCATGCATTAAATAGATGAGTTACACCTTTAATTCCTAATTGAAAAGCTTCATTCATTTTATCAAATGTAGCATTGGTATGACCTGCAAAAACAATTACTTTTTTTTCTATAAGTCTCTTAATAAAACTAACTTCAACCATTTCTGGAGCTAAAGTAACTAATACAATCCCATTTTTTATTTTTAGGATATTATCAATATCAGCTTCATTTGGTAAACGAATAAATTCGGAGGGATGAATTCCTTTTTTTTCATTATTTAAAAAAGGGCCTTCCAAATGAATTCCTAAAATTCCTCTCATTTCCTGAGATAGTGCTTTATGAATACAAGAAATTGCTGATGAAATTTTATTTTTATCGTCGGTTATAAAAGTAGGTAAAAAAGAAGTTGTTCCAAAAGATAAATGTGCTGATGCAATTTTTTTTAGTTGCTCAATGGAAGGATCGTCATTAAAAAATGCTCCTCCTCCCCCATTTAATTGTATATCTATAAATCCAGGGCAAACAATATTCTTATTTACATCAATTTCTTGATAATTATTTTTATTTTTTTTTGAAGAGATATCTATTATCTTTCCATCTTTAATATAAATATTTTTATTTTTTAAAAAAGAATTTCCATCAAATAAACATGCATTAGTTAAACAAAGCATAATTAGACCTCTTATGGAATATCAATCATTTGTTATTGTGATTGATATTTTTTCTTATCATAAGAAGGGCTCCATCGCACGCATCACCTTGGGGTTTAGCGAGTCTTTTTTTAAGGGATGGCTTTAAAAATTCGAGGATAAAAGGAGCAACACCACCAAACAAAACAAAAGGAAGTTTATCTTTATTTTTTTCTTTTTCATCTAACGCTAAAATAATTTTTTCTATATGTTTTGCAGATAACTTTAAGAGTTGAATGGCTAGCTCATCTCCTTTATCTGCAAATTTAAATACATCTCTTGCAATTTCTGCAAATTGACTTGCATTTGCATAACAAGCCCATTGTGTAATTTCTTCTACTCGGCCTTTAAATTTTTGCTTTAAATATTTTAATAAAGGAGAACCTTCACCCCTACCATCACAAAAATACAAAAGCATTCTAATTGACTCTAAACCCAACCAAGCAGCACCTCCCTCATCACCATGAGGGAATCCCCAGCCACCCACTTGTCGCTTTGCATTGCGATCTATTTTTAATCCAACGACACCTGTTCCTACGATAATAACCGATCCTGGTTTGCCCGCATGAGCACCAAGACAAGCAATATAAGCATCGGATTGAACTACTAAACTAGCGAAATTAAATTTATTTTTTCTTTGTAAAAATCCTTCTCTTGCTGAAGGAACTTCAAAACCAGCCACTCCAATCCCTGCATGTATCCGAATATCACTTTTATTTATTAATTTTGATTTTTCTAATGCTTTGTTTAAAGCGTAATCGATAGACTGGTAAGTGGTTTCTATAGAAAGACGAATATTTCCAGGACCAGAAAAAGTCTCCGCAAGAACTTTTCCATCGGACGTTTCCAGTCGAAGATGGGTTTTACTGCCACCGCCGTCAATGCCAACAAAAAAGTCCTTTTCCATTTCTAATCTTTTTCCTCAACAATTCTTTAAGATAAGCTTTGTAAAGGCCTTGCATTCATAGCAAATATCTTCTTAAAATTTTTAATTTGATCTTCAGAAACTTCAATTTGATCTTTAACCACATACCAAGTTACAATTTCAGAGCAAGGAGGAGTTGTTAAGGATCCTGGATAAGTATAATAGTCCTTATCTTTAGGGATCAATTCAATCGGATTCATAGTTTCTTTATCTACAGTCACTTCACCTTGTTTATTAGGCAAATTACTAAACATTCCCGCTAATGCAGAATTCTTTTTCCCTTTTTTTAACAAAACTCCTACAACAGCAAGACCATCCGCATTTTTATTTACAAAATGGACTTCAAGTTCTGTTCTTTTCCCTTTGATGGCATGCTCACTTGGCGTATGAAAATGAAATTGTAAAAGATCATAACTATTTCCACCAATTGTGATTTTACTCCCTTTTGGGTAATTCATTTGAATCGTATGACCATTATTTAATATTTTTAAGGGGGCACTTACATAGGAAAACATTAAATTAGGAAGAGATTTATTTTCTTTAATATTTGAAGAGTTAATATCAATTGGAGATTGTCTTTTACCAACGGAACAAGGTTTTGTTGCGGGTTCTAAATTACCCCATTCTTTAGGACCATGTTCACCTACATAACCCCAGTGTGGTCCTTCGGAATATGCAAATAATGAATAACTCATTAAAGCAATACTTGAGGCAAAATAAAAGACTTTCTTTTTCATTCTCCATTCCTTTCAAAAAGAGGATTGAAAATTAACTTCAGACAAAATATTCATCTTTCCTGTATTTTACTTTTTCTTTAGTTATAGTTTACAAGTGAATTTCTATATGAGCAATCCTTAGATTTTTACTAAAATTTAAGAACGAGGGACAAATGACAAAATATTGGGCAAAACGTTTCAGAAATATAATTCTTACAGGGATGCCAGCAACTGGAAAATCTTTATTTGGGAAAATATATGCTCAACACAGTGAACGATTTTTTCTTGATTTCGACCAATTTATAGAATCAACTACAAAAAAAACAATTCCTCAAATTTTTGAACAAGAAGGAGAAGAAGGCTTTCGTGCTCTTGAAGACAAAATTTTATTAAAATTGGAAAGACGTCATAATTTTGTCATCGCAATGGGTGGAGGCACTTTAATTAAACCTGAAAATATCGCTTTTGCACGCAAGCTTGGCTTAATTGTGTTATTAGATCTTGCTCCAAGTGAAATCGCAAACCGAATATTTGCTCAAAAAGAAACAAGACCTATGTTTTCAAAATGCAATTCTCTTGAAGAAACACAAATTATTGTGAATGAATTGATTGAAAAAAGAAGCTCTGCATATGAACAAGCTGATGTCATTATTGATACAACATATAATACAATAGATTCTTTAAAATTGCATTTAGCTTTAATTGAACGCCGAGCTGGCAATCGTGAATATATGCAAGATGTTTATAATATCATAAATAAACGGGTTAAACCTCAAAGTAAATGGACTGAAAAAGAAGAAGATGTTGTTGTTGATGATGCCACAATTTAATTCAATTGATGTATAGAAATGGTTTTAATAATAATGAATATTAAAAAAATATATAAATATTTATATTTAATTTTATTAATAAATATTTTTAATCAAAAAGTGTTTTCCACCGAATCTTACGATGAGCCTAAAGTTAATTACGATATTCCTATTCAAAAAAAAGAATTTAATATGGGAAAAAATGAATATGGGGATGCCGATCTGATAAGAACTTGTTATCAATACTCAGACTCCATATTAGTTGAAATAAACGACAAAGGAAATAAAGGGGGAGCTTTAATTGGTATTGAACCCTCAAATAATAAGACAAACTTTTTAAACACATGTAAAAAAGATTATTCTAAATTTAAAATAAAAATGACTGCGGATGGTTACTTTGGTGGCAAAATAAATCATTATATTATAAATAATGGGGATGATGGATATGGAGCTCAGTATCTCTTTCAAATAAATAAAATAAATAACGACAAAATTATTCCTGTTTATGAAGATATAAGACATTCCATGAAAAATTATAAATACATAAGAAACCCAAATCATAAACTGGGAGTTCGATATTGGAAAAATTTAAAAGCAGATTTTGATTGTTCTGTTTATGAAAAAAATTGTTTAGAAAAAATTAAAATATCAAACAAAATACCGGTAAATTTAAATTATACGGATTGCTTAAAAACGATAAAAGAGGAAATTAAAAGACTTAAAAAATATTCCGTTGATCCCTCTTCTTTAAATACTCTATCGGGCAATCATTTTTTTATTTACATTGAAGTTCCAGACATTGAAAAAGCTGAAAAATATAAAATTTTAAGTAATAAAATAGCTTGTTCATATATTCCTTAAAAATAAGGTATTATGAGTTTATTTTTTTAATTGCAACTTTTTCATTTTTAATTGCAAAGTACTTCTTGCTATACCAAGTTTTTTAGATAATTTTGTTATATTTATTTTTTCCTTTGAAATTTTTTGAAAATACTTTTCCCAAAGAATTTCAGTCATTTTTTCATAACTTAAAAATTCTTGATTTTCATTTTTAATAGGGATTTTAATAAATTCATCTTCATTATTTTTAATAAATTGATTTAAATCTTTATTTTTTAATAAAATTCTTTCAGGTATCCCTAAAGGAGTTAAAATTTTATTTGTTTGATGTTCTGTCATAGCACGAAGGCAATTACGTAGTTCTCTTACATTTCCCTCATTCCAAGAAAGCTGGCATAAAACATTTAAAGCTGTATTTTCTATTTTATATGGCCCTCCTTTCATTGTTCGACAAAAATACAAAATAAGATCGGGGATTTCTGATTTTCTTTCTCTTAAAGGCTTTAAAATAATTTCGGTTTCACAGAGTCTTTGCCAAAGATCGTTTCGAAACAAACCTTCCTTCACTCTTAAAATTAAAGGAACATTAGAAGCTGCAATAAATCTTATGTTAATTTTTCTTGCAACAGATTCTCCAATTCTTGTTACCTCTTGGTTTTCAAGAGCTCGCAATAACGCTACTTGTGCACTTTGAGACAAACTAGCCACTTCATCTAAAAAAAACCATCCACCTGAAGCAGACTCTAACAATCCCGGTTTATTTGAATTTGCTCCAGTAAAAGCACCTTTTACATAACCAAATAATTCACTTTCTAATAAACTAGGAGAAATACTGCCACAATTCATTTTTACAAAAGGAATATTTTTAGCATAATCTTCAAATAGTTCTGCGACAACTTCTTTACCAGTCCCAGATTCTCCTTCAATATATACAGAAGTAATAGCCGAATTCATAATTTGTGGAATTCTCCTGCTAATTTTTTTCATTGATTCACCAGAATATTTATTAAAAATATATTCTTCTTTTTTATTTGAAATATTTATTCCACGCTTGTTCATTACAGATTTTCGAACCTGAAGAATTTTTTCTACAACATTATTTTTTTCCATCTTTTTTGAGATAAATTCGTCTGCTCCAGCTCTTAAACTTTGTAAAATAGTATCGGGATCATCTAAATTAGAGCTCATTAAAATAATAATATTCGGATGATTATTTTTTAATTCTTCGACTACAGAAATTCCCGTTTGATTGATATCATCAGATAAATAAATATCTAAAATAGCAAAATCAATTTCAGGTATTTCTTTTATTCCTAATTTAAGATCACGAATCGTTAAAAAGGAAGAAACATGGAATTTTATATTTTTTGGATGTGATTTTAATATTCTTGCTAAATTTTTTAATTCTAAAGGATCATCATCTAATTGAATTAGGTTAAAAACATCCTTATCAGAAGGATATTGATGCTTTAAAACCATATCGCCTCTCATTTTATTTCTTAGTTAAAGAAATTCCCAATAAAAGGCATCGATTCATTCGTCTAAAAACTTAAGAGAATTTTTTAGGTTTACTTGGAACAGAACAAGATCCACATCCAGAACCACAAGAAGAAGCAGGTGCTTTATTCTCGTTTGTATTTAGCTTTTTCGAAATTATTTTTTGAATTTTCCATTTATAAAGTAAATAAACGGCTGCTATAAATACAATAATATAAACAATAATTTGCTGAGACATAAAAAACCCTTTAATTAACCTACAAAATACTTTGTTACATTAAATACAACAAAAGCAGCAAAGTAAGCTAATCCAATTAAGTAAGTAAACATAATTGTTGGCCAAACCCAAGAATTTGTTTCTCTCTTTGCAACAGCAAGTGTGGAAGCACATTGTGGTGCGAAAATATACCAAGTTAAAAAGGCAAGAGCTGTAGGCAAGCCCCAAGAATGTGAGATAGCAGCGGCAAGACCTTGATGAACGGCTTCCTCATTACCACTAATGGAATATACGGTTCCTAGTGCTGCTACTGCCACTTCACGAGCTGCCATTCCAGGAATGAGAGCAATCGCTATTTGCCAATTAAATCCAATAGGAGTCAAAATAGGTTCAAAGAATTTTCCAATCATTCCCGCAAAAGAATAATCAATTGCTGGATCTGTCGCATTTGCTGGGGGAGCTGGATAGGTACTTAAAAACCAAATTATAATCATTAAAGCTAAAATAATTGTTCCTGCTCTTCTTATAAAAATAACGGAACGTTCAAATAAACCAAGAGCAACATTTTTAATTCGTGGTAATTTATATGTTGGTAATTCCATTAAAAGCGGATGGAGCTCCCCTTTTAGAAAAAAAGTTTTCAAAATAAAGGCTACAATTAATCCCGCAAGAATACCACTTACATAAAGCCCAAACATCACAAGCCCTTGAGAATTGGCAAAGCCAAACAAGGTAACAGATGGAATAAAAGCAGCAATAATTAAAGTATAAACTGGTAAACGTGCAGAACATGTCATAAGAGGGGCAATTAAAATTGTTATGAGTCTATCGTTTTTATTTTCAATTGTTCTGGCTGACATAATTCCTGGTATTGCGCATGCAAAACTAGATAATAAAGGAATAAAAGCTTTCCCATGTAAACCAACGCCACCCATTAATTTATCCATTAAAAAAGCAGCTCTCGCCATGTAACCAGAGTCTTCTAATAATAATATAAAAAAGAACAAAGTAATAATTTGAGGAACAAATACAAGAACACCGCCAACACCAGCAATAACTCCATCATTAATTAAACTTTTTAGAGCTCCATCAGGCATGACATGTCCAATCCAAGCTTGTAATGACGCCATTCCAGATTCAATAAGTTCTTTTGGATATTCAGGAAGAATAAATACTGCTTGGAAAACAACAAATAATATTGCAAATAAAGTTAAAATACCTAAAACAGGGTGTAATAATATGGAATCTATTTTTTTAGTCCATTCCGATGCTAGCCCTTGTTTTCTATGTGCAGAGCACAATATTCTTTCAACTTCTCTATGGTAAGCACGCACTTCTTGAGCTACTGGCTCTTTCCATTGCATATTAGAAAGGTTTTTAGAATTATTTTCTGTGGAATATTTTTCAATTTCTTTTTCAACAGCTGCAACAAGATCATTGACACCATTTTTTTTGATAGCAATGGTAGGAATGACAGGAACTCCAATTTCTTTTGATAGAATATTTAAGTCAATATCATAACCTCTTTTTTTAGCAACATCCCTCATGTTTAAAGCTAAAATTATGGGTTTTCCCACTTTTTTTAACTCTAAAACGAGGC
>NZ_JBIPMD010000100.1:0-10709 GCF_044369315.1 Silvanigrella sp. | reverse complement strand
GCTTGAGCAGCAAAACCACCCTGTATATTTTGTGAATCTGCAGTATTATAAAGAATGCCTAATTGATTACCCCATTGTAAACCACTATGGCTAAAAAGTCTTTGAGTGTTTAAAGTTGAAATGAAAATATTTTTTTTAGTTCTTGTGCTTGAAATACTTCCAACTTCACCAGGATTCCCTTTATTTTGTGAACCAAAAACAGCATCAAATTTTATTTTTCCTAAAAATGGATTAAATGTACTTAGCCCAAGACTAGCAGCATATTTTTTAAAATCATTATTTTGAAGGGATTCAAAGTAGCCTTGATTGGGATTTAAAACAGAATTACTTGAATTGAATACAGGATAATCTTCTTTGCTACTTGTGTATTCAGAAGTCGTAATAATCTCAAAATTTTTACGAGGCTTTAAAGAATAAACTCCAGAGAGTTGATTATAATGAAATGACCCGGTCTTTCCTGTTACTTTAAAAGCATTGATTTTATTTTCTTGATCATAAGTAAAACAATCTGAACGCCTACAACTTTGAATATCAATATCACCACTTATTACCATAGAACTTAACCAGAAAGGGGGAGAATCTGGATAAATATTTAATAAACCAATGTTAGACAAAGGTAATAACGAAACATTCTGTTCCCCACTTCCAGCACCCGCTAAAGGAATTCCATTAAAATAATAAGAAGGTTCAAATGCTCTTGATCCCCTTAAACGAATTCTTAAAGCACCAGCCTCTCCTCCAAAATGCTCTACCTGAGCAGATGTAATTTTATCCGCAAGATCAGAAAAACTTTTAGGAGAAGGGGCGCTACCTGGAATTATTTTAGAAGAAATGGTTTCTTGATTTATATTTCCTAAAGAAGGATCGTCAAGTATTTCAAGAGATTTATTAAATTTATTCTCTGAATTTGATTGTTTCTTTATTGTTTCATTTTCTGGAATAATAATAATTGGTATGCTTTTTTGTGCATAGGCACAAATTGGAAATAAAGCAAAAGCAAACACAAAAATTGGGCGCATAAATATATTCTTTTTTACAGGAGATCCCCACGGATCTTTATCTATAAACGTCTACAAAGGACGTATGATGGCAGGTCTTCGGACTTTAAAGCTTTTCTTAAAAATAAGTTTTTCTACTTTCTGCGGCTTCCCAGTTTCCCAGTGCCATATTGCAAATTTCGCTCTTTAACACCGCTGCGGGACAGTTTTAGACTCTCACTAAATTCCCTTTTAATTTGTAGGATTTTATTTTGATCTGAATCTTTATAAAATTTACAAAACCATCAACCATAAACATTTGTCATAAGAAAGGAAACATGTCAAATTTTATTAAAAGTAGAAAAACACTTTTGACAAGTTAAACATTTTAAAATTAATATATTTATTGATAACCATTTTAATGTTTAAGGCAATAACAATGTACTTGAAAAAAATAATACTTATATTTCTTTTTTTAAATTTTAAATTAATCACTTTAGCAAAAAGTGAAAGTCTATTTATCGTCCGAGGTGACGGAGAATATCCCCCTAACGAATTTACTGAAAATTCAAAGATTAAAGGAGTCCATGTCGAGTTAATTCAAGCTGTCTTAAAAAAATTAAAATGGACATATAAATATGAGAGTTATCCTTGGTCAAGAGCGCAAATTATGGCGAAAAAAGGAGATGTCGATGCCATAAGTTATATTTCACAGAATCCAGAACGCAATAAATATTTATGGTTTGAAAATTCTTTATTGTCCGAAAGTAATTTCTATTTTTGGATTTTGGCAAAGAATAAAGATAAAATATTTTATGATGGAGATATCAATAAATTTGCTAAAAGCATTTCATCGCTTGGATTGATCAAAGGGTTTTATTATCAAGATATCATCATAAAGAGCCCATTTAATCTTGAATATAGTAACAATGAAAACACTACGCTTCAAAAAATGCTAAAAGAACGCATGCCTGTTTATTTTGGTGAGTTTTATACATTTGACATTCTTTTGAAAAAAGAAAAACAAAGAAATAATTTTATAAATTTAAAACCAAGCATTTATGTTGCTCGAAATTATATCGCTTTTTCTAAGAAACGAAACAAAAGTAAAGAGGAGCAGGAGTCAGCTCATAATAGAGCGATTTCTTTTAGCAAGGAATTAAATAATTTTAAAAAAACACAAGAATATAATCTTATTTTAAAAAAATATAATGCTGAAGAATGATATTTTTAATTTTATTATTTATTAAAGCGTTTTAAATACTCATAGTTTGTTTTCTGATTATTATTACTTGAACATGTTGGTAAAACAAAAGTTGAAGAACAAGGATTATCTCTTTTAACGGACCACATATGGAGCCCGCTTAAATTAAATTGATTCGCAAATATTTTTAATTTATCTGCATCATAAAGACTGAAAGTTTCTGTCGTTACATCGTTTAAACCTATCATTGGCGTTATTTCTATCATTTGCCAAATATCATTATCTGAATAATTTGAAAATTGAATTTTTAGAAATGAAAATAAATTATTTGCTGCCTGTATTGCATAGTCCGCCATATTTTGATTATAAGAATAACCATAATCCATAGCCATAATATTAACTTTAAAATGAATTCCTTCAGACTTAGCAGCTTTGATTAACCACTCCCCATCTGCTGTTAACCCTTCAGGCATTGTAGCTAAGGTAAATGTTATTTTTGTTTCGGGATGATTTAGCTGAAATTTTTTTATAGCTTTTAGAATTTTTGTGATTGACTTATAATCAGATTGAAAACTACCTTCAATGTCAAAATCCAATCCATTTGGGTGATAAACATTATATATATTTTCATATATTTCTAACAAATTATTTATTTCACATGCCAAAGCTAAATTTAATCCATTTGCACCACCAATTGAAATAGAATATTTTTTATTATTTTCTGTTAATTTATCCGTAAGGTATTTTCCCCACTTTGAATCAATGGACATGGCTGAAATTCCAGCCCATCCTGCACTACATTTTCCTTCTATGGATTGAATAAAAGCTAAAATAAACTCATCTGTTCTTGTTTTATTTGCTATTGGAACGAGATCGAATGGTCTTCCATTGGGATAGTTCTGCCAGTCATTCCAAATAGCTCCAACAGTAATATCATCATATGGTGCCATTTTTATTTTTGGATTTAATGTATCCGCAGAAACAATATTTTCAATAAATAAAAAATTTAAGACTAATATAATCAATGATAAAAAATATTTAAAATAATTTATATTCATCTATATCTCCATATTTAAAATTAAGAAAATTTATATAGATTTTAAATTATATTGAACATAAAATTTTTTTTTTTATTTTTGACAAAATATTGATATGAAATTTTTTCCTAATTTTACTTTAAATTACTTAAAAAAGCGAATGATTTGGCGCACCGCTCCTGGTATAATAGAAGTTGTCTTAGTAACTCTAGTTAATATTTTATGATTTAACTTTTTCTTATTTAAAGAATTTTTTAAAGAGTTTTGTGAAAAACGAGCTTCTGCATCTTGAACTCCTTCAATACGCGCCCAGTTTTCACTTCCTCTTGATTGAGACTTTAAATAAACAGAATGAAAGTCATAATGATTATGTTCTTTCATAAAACACCTCTTTTCTAAAATAGTTACTTTCAATTCAAAATCGATTTGGAAAGTTATCGACTTAAATTATATTTATAATTGCAACTTTCATAGATACAGAATTGCCTATATAGAAAAAACTGTACCTATGTTTTTTTGAAACTGTACTGGTAATTATGGCACAAATATGCTACAAAAATGAAACACTTTTAATTTATATTTTATATTTAAGTGTTTGTAAGGGTAGAAATCAATGGCTGGTTTTAGAAAAATTAATATTGACAGTTCAAGTGATAAAACTTATTCAGATCAAATAGTAGAACAATATATAAGAGCAATTCAAACCGGTACACTTTTAGTTGGATCTAAATTACCAAGCATACGTGATTTATCTTTAACATTAAAAATTAATAAAATTGGAGTTATTACAGCTTATAATAAACTATGTGATGCTGGATACATTAAGGCAAAAGCAGGGAGTGGTTATTATGTTACTTACAAGCCACAAAAAAAATCTGATCACACTTCTGATAAAACGGTTTCTTCAATAAACCAAGATCCGCCAATAACAATTCAAGATATTTCGAATCAACCCCTTTTTTATCATTCCAATGAAAGCATTACAAATTTAGGGGGAAATGAAATTCCTAAAAACTTAGGAATAATGGAAGACCTTAGAGGGATAACAAGAACAATTTTTTCAAATAATTCAATTATATATCAGTACCCAAATAGACAAGGATTTCTCCCATTAAGAGAGTTTATTGCCTTTGAACTTGAAAACAAAGGAATGCCAATATTTAATGCCGACCAAATTTTAATATGTAATGGTGCAATTCAAGCACTAAATATTGTTTTAAATACTTATTTGTCTCCTAATGATCATATTGTTATTGAAGCCCCAAACTATGAGTTCTATTTTTCATCTATCATATTAAAAAAATATCAACATATATATTTAGAAAGAACCCCTGAAAAAATTAATTTAAGTGAAATGATTAAGTCTGAAATTAAAAATAAAAGGCCTAAAATTTTTATATTATATTCAAATTGTAACAATCCTACATCAGGTATTTTAAGCTCTGTTGAAAGACATGAAATTATAAATTTAGCTAAAGAAGTTAATGCAATTATAATTGAAATGGATATTTATAAAGGGCTCAATTATGATGATTTTGTTCCTCCCTATCTTTCAGCAATGGATGGATTCAATCATACTATTTATATTTCAAGCTATTCTAAAATATTTGCTCCAGGAGTCCGGATTGGTTATTTGGCATCAAATAATGAAAAAATTCAAAAACTATTGCTTATGAAAACTTTTCATCAAATTACCTCTTCTTTAATCGATCAACAAATTGTATATGAAATGTGTATACGAGGAATATTAAAAAAACATATTCATAAATTAAAAGATAGCTATAGATCAAAAAGAGATACTCTTATTTCTATGTTAAAAAAAACATCTCCTCAAGGATCAAAATGGAATCATCCAGAAGCAGGGATGCATTTATGGTTTGAATTTCCTCAAGGCGAAGATTTAAAAGTTATTGAAGAAAGATCTTTCGAGAAAAAAATTTCTATTGCACCAGGATATTATTTTTATCCTAACAAAATAAATTGCAATTTTATGCGAATCAATTTTGCTAATCTTGAACCCGTTCAAACCTATAATTCATTAGAAACAATTTTTACCATATGGAGAAATGCTTCTTCAAGAAAATGGATAACAAAAAAATGATTGATATTTTATCGCAAAAAGCCAAAATAGGTTTTTATTTTCATATTCCTTTTTGCCCACATATTTGTCCTTATTGTGACTTTATAAAAACATCAAAATTCACGAAAAAAGATACTCTTGATTATTTTAATGAATTGAAAATTCAACTTAAATTTTTCATAGACAATATTCCTGAATATCACAAAAAACATATTACAGTTTATTTTGGAGGTGGGACTCCTGGTCTTTTTGAAGCATCTTATTACAAAGATTTTTTTGATATTTTAAATTCTTTTTTCTATATTGAAGAAGCAACTCTAGAGACAAATCCTTTAACTAATTTAGAAAGACGGTTTGAAGATTATTTAAATGTTGGTTTTAATAGAATTACATTAGGAGCTCAATCACTTTGCTCAAATGCACTTAAAATATTAGGCCGAAAACATACGCCAGAAAATATATTAAATAATATAAAATGGGCAAAAAATGCCGGTTTTAAAAATATTCAAGTTGATCTTATTTATGGATTAAAAAATGGAGTAAGAACAATACCTATAAAAGATGAAATTGAATCTTTATATGGCTCAGGAGCTTCTGGAATATCCGCTTATGCTTTGACTATTGAAAAAAGAACTTTATTTGCTAAAACAGATTTTGCCAACGACGACATTGCGGTTCAAGAATATTATGAAATATTATCCAAATGCAAATCCATTGGTTTTCAGCAACATGAAACAAGTAATTTTTCATCTTTAGATACAAAACACAATAATATTTATTGGTATGGCATGCCATATATTGGTATAGGAACAGGTTCTCATGGCTTACTTCCTTCCACAAAAGAACATCCATATGGTATTCGTTACAAAATAGGCGAGGATTCTGATGCATCTTATGCACCAGGAAATGATAAACTTATTTTTTCTGACAAAAAGGAAAGGGTGAAAAATTTTTCTATCCATTATGAAACTCCTAGAAGTAAACAAGATTATATATCTGAAATGATATTTACACTTTTAAGAACACCAAATGGAATTCCTTTAGATTGGCTTAAATTGTATAGCAATAACAATGATATTTTAAACATATTATCAAATAATTCAAAAATAAATAGGGCAATTCAAGAAGGAAAAATTCTTTTTTCAGAGTGTTCTATATCCCTAAGTCCCGAAGAAAAAATAAGAGGTGATTCCTGGGTTGCAGATTTTATCTCCTTGATTTAAATTTTTACTCTTCATAAAATATAGAAAGATACAATTATATTTTTTAGATCAATTTGAGAATAAATTGAGATTCTTGAGGATGAATATTTTATGATAGGCTTATTGAAAATATTTATAATTATATTTTTTATTTGCTTTTTATCAATATCTTATGCTCAAGTTGATCCGACAATTCCCCTTCCACAAAGAAATTTACAAAATAATTTAACAAATCCAATTATTAACGATAACCCTTTTATAGAGCAAAAAGTGCCTACCGTAAAAAAACAAAAAAATATTCCTTCAAATTCAACAAACAATCAAAATCAAATGAAAAAAGAAAATGAACCTATAGATGATAGTGAAGAAGAAAAAGAAGAGAAAAAAGAAGCAAAAGAAGAAAAATCGGATAATAAAGAGGAAACTCCAGAAGACAAAGATGAAGGTCTTTTTGGTCCCTTTAGAATTGGACCTATGATTGGTATTGGAGTATTAATGGGGCCAAATATCAGCATAGAATCTAAAATTTTTAGATATATCGGACTATCTGTGAGCTATGGCTTTTATAATAATTTTGATATGTTTAGATTTTCAAATATAAAGTCAATTTTAAATTCACAGACGCAAGATTTTCAATTTAATACTTTGACTTTATCCTATTCACAACTTGAGGGAAAAATAAGTATCTTTCCATTTGGAGGTAGTTTTTTTATAGGAGCTGCTTATGGAAGAAGACTCATAAATCTTTACTCAACAGGAACTCTAAACGTAACAATACCAAATTATCCTGTAAAAATTTCAACTCCATTTAATGAAAATATTACTATAAATTCTACCTACTGGACTCCACAAATGGGATTACTTGCAACTTGGAGCGGAAGTTATGGATGGTTTGCTATAGGAACAGAAATTGGAGTTCAGTTGACATTAGATTCTACAGTAACAACCTCAACAACATTATCCGATCCTACGGCACAATCGCTCTCATCTTATGTTTTTGCTTCACCAGAATATACCGCTTTATCAAATCAATTGAGCGACTCAATAACTACAAAGCTGAAAGAATATCCATTACCTTATTGGAATATTTTAAAAATTGGTTGGATATTTTAAAGCATCAATATTATAATAATATTTAAATAGAAATACGATAAAAATGTTTGGCATTGGTAAATAAAATATTGTGAATATCTTTTGTTTCAAAATTATCTATTATTTTTTTTACATCATTTTCTGTAAATGGAATTGGTGCACGAGTAGAAGGTAAATCTGTTCCAAAAATAACAGAATTTGGATTGATTTTAATGAATTCATGTATTGCATTAACGGGATCAAAATTAATTCTACCAAATCCAGTTGCTTTAATGATTCCTCCTTTTTCTACAAGTTTTTTTAAAAATACGATACCTTCTTTAGAAAGGCCTAAATGATCTACTGAAAATTTTTTTAATTTTAAAATTTTTGGCATAAGATCTTTTAAATCTTTTGAATCAATATAAATTTCTGTATGCCATTTTACAAGATCATAAACTCTATTTCCAAAGCTCTCTATTTCTTGAATAGATGCAGAACCACCACGTTTCACATTAAAACGAATTGCTCTAATTCCAAAAGAATGTAATTTTATAATTTCTTCATCAGTAATATTACTTGGAATTTGAGTCACCCCAACAAATTTTTCACCTAACAGTTTTAAGGCATGAATCAAATAAGACTGATCAAATTCTTGAAAAGAACCAGAAACAACGGCGCCTCCCACAATATTTAAATTTTTTACTGCTATTTTATAATTATCAACATTAAACTCTTCAGGCAGAAATCCATTATTTTCAATCAAAGGAAATTTTTTATCAATAATATGAAAATGGGAGTCAAAAATTTTAAAATTTTCCATAATAATCAGCCCCTATTTAAAGATAAAATCTTTAAAAAAATAATAACAAAAACCATTCTTATTTTAATATTATAATTGATAAAAATCAATTATAATATTAAAGATTTGTTAAATTTTATTAACGATTTATCTATATAATTTACCCAATGTTAAATAAGCGCCGCCTTCATTTGGAAACTCTTTATAATTCCAATTTTGACATGATGATGTTTTCAATTTATCTTCTTCTTTTCCTGATATTACTATTTTTTCACCAGACTTGTATTTAACACTTACTAAACCCCAACTACTATATGGAATAGAATAAGAAGCAACTCCTACAAGTGCAAATTTCTTTGAATCATCTAAACTTTTGCATTGATTTACAAGAGCATCACAAAATTCATTTGCTTCTTTAACGGTTTCAAAAGTATGATTTACATCCAATACAGGAGCGGCATGTTTATTAAATGCTAAATTACCTCTTATCCAAATACCTCTACTACTTTCTAAAGTTCCTTTCTTATGAAACATATTAAAATTTTGATTTTCTTTTGCCCATTCCCAGTTATATGTGTTGTATTCATTAACGCAAAATAAATAAGAGCCTCTCCAATCTAAACTAGAAAAGTCCCAATCAGCGTGAGCAGAAAATGAAAAGAAAGAAGAAATTCCAAATAAGCAAGAGGATAATAATTTATTTTTCATCGTCATAACCCTTAAATAAATAAGTTAAACATCAATTTAATTAGAAAAAAATTAAATTTATTTGTTATATTAAAAACAATAAGATATATAAAATTAAATTATTATTTTAAAATAATAACAAAATTTACAAAGCAATTTTTATACCAAAAATTTTCTATCTCTAAATTTTTATTTTTTTTAAATTAACTAAATCTAAAATAATGAATTTTTTTTAGAATAGGAAAGAATTGTAAAAATAAAATCTTATTTACAATAAATTCATAAGCAGTTGTTAACTTTAGTTAAAAATTTTTTGATGAATTTTATTAAAAATATGAATTATTTAAAAAATAATAAATCTATTCTTTTAAAAGATGAGATTTTTCATCTATAATAAAAATAAAGTATTATTTATTTTATTTTAAACGGTTATAGTTTTTTGGCCTTTTTTATTTTCCTTGCCATTACAATAAATTTAATAAATTTTGTAAGTAAAAGAATAAAAGCAACACAAAGAACGGCAAAAAAAGTATCTAAGTTACGGTAAAATAAAATATATATCCCTTTATCTGAAGCGATATTCATAATAATAGAAATCATTGCAGTTAAAAATAAAGTAAAAGACCCATAATGTTTAGATGCTCCTAAAACAACAAATAATAAAATAGGTATCATAAAAAGCGATAATATATATTTATCTGTAATAAAACTTATGGGTATAGAAACCAAACTTCCCAAAACTGTACCCAGAAACCGATGCTTCATTCTTTGAAAAGAATCAAAATGATCCATTTTTAAAACCAGAAGAGCTGTCATAGGAAGCCAATAACCATCAGGAAACTTTAAATATTGTGAAATATAATACGTTAACAAAACAGCTACAATTAATTGAAAAGCATAAATAATAACGGAAAATGTCATAGGCTGAAAATGAGGCAGTTTGAATGTTTCTTTTAGATGTAGACTTTTCTGCTTTAAGAAAGCAGAGCCAATAAGTAAACTAAAAATGATTCCTGATCCGAGAAAAAAAGAAAGAGCATTGTAAAAAGCACTCAAGGCATTATTTGCTGAAAATCCAGTGCCAATTATAAAAAGACTTGAAGACAATAATAATACTGTAAAAAAACCGGTGCCACCTAAAGTTGATAAGGCAAGGAGGATCATTAAAATAATAATTCCGATAGATACGTATAATATATCTGATTGAAGGTAACTACCCAGTCCTGTTGTCATAGTTGCCAAGAGGCAAAGCCAAAATGAATATTTTATTTTTTTTTGAATGGTAAAATGGAAGACATTAGAACAAAGCAAGGCAATCACAAAAGAGGCAAAAGCTGCTATTACCAAGTATAACTCAGATTGCTTGGTATAAACATGAAACATACAAAAAAGACAAACGACAACACCAGTTAATAAACCAAAGTAAAAATTATACCTTGATATATGAAAGTACTTTTCTTTCCATTTATATATCATTTCATATGCCCCTTTTTATTTATTATACTTAATTTTTTTTTAAAAATATAGATAAAGAGGTTTTGCAATTCACTCTTATTCAACTAGAAAAAAAGAATAGACTGCAAAAATAGTCTTAAAAAATTAAGACTATTTGATTTAACATATAAAATAATGAATGCGAATTATTGACT
>NZ_JBIPMD010000309.1:0-3238 GCF_044369315.1 Silvanigrella sp. | reverse complement strand
TCGCTTGTATACCTTCTTTTGGTTAACACCATTTCAACACCTCTTTCCTATAAGTTTTTTTCGGATCTGGGTGTCTACTTTCTTAGGGGAGGATCAAAATTCAAAAAGACTATATTAAAATATGGGCAAAATTAAATCCAGACTTTAAAATTCACATTTGGTATGATTCCGAAAATTTGTTTGTCCACGAAACAAATAAACTTATCAAAGAATATTCTCCATTAACTGTGATAGATAAAAAAAATGATCTATATTATGAAAAAATTCTTGCCGATAAAATAATAACTGTTCAAAACGCTCTATTTGAAAAATTAATATCAAACAAATCGACAAACTCAAAACTCACATTAGATCAAGAAAGATTAACTTTTATTGAAAAAGTTTTATATAATAAAACAGACGTTTCAATTGAAAAAATAAATTCCATCATTGAAACAATGAATAAAGATATAATTTCTTTAAAAAATGATTTTTCAAATATTGATTTTAAAGACATAAAAAATGAAAAACATAATTGGACTCTTAAAAATAATTATGAACAAGAATTATATCTTAGAGGTAATTTAGCAGGAGCTAGTGATAGCGCTCGCGTAGAAATTTTAGCAAGTAAAGGTGGCATTTATATGGATGCTGATATTTTACCTGCATTAATGCCTTATAATCATTTTATGAAATATAATAAAGATGAAATAAGTAAAAATTATCTTAAAAATAGTTTTCGTTCGTTATCTCTCATTTTTTATGAACAATTATTTAATTATAACGTAGATTTTTTACCATCAAGAGCAATAAGTAATTTTTATTTAGAAAAATTTTTTGACCAATTAGATTACAATAATTCTTTAAATACAGAAGCAAAAATTCATATAAAAAAATTCTACAAAACGAATTAAATAAACTCAAAAATATAAATAATTTAGACTCTGTATTTAGTAAAATTAAGGAAGTAAAAATAAGAGAAGGAGAATATCGAACCGCAGAAGATTCCAATAACTTTATCGCTTCTCATCCAGCCACAAAAGATTCTGATTGGATCCAATTATTCAAAAATAAAATTAAAGAGAATTATCTAAAGATAAATAATTATGAAAAAAATAATCCGAATTTATTCTATACAAAAAAACCAAATTATACTCTTATCAATAATAAAACTTATGTAAGACCAAATTTAGAATCCGTTAGAGAATTTAATGCTCAAGCAATATATTATAGATACGACACGATAATGACCGATAGTAGAGCGACCATATCAATTTCAGGTCCAGGAGTTGTGCATTCTTTGCATGAAGAACTATTCCCTGAAAGCTTAGTAAACAATCGTGATTTTAAAAAAACAACTATCATTGAATCTTTATCTGAATTTAAAGTAAATAATAAAGTATTTAATAACGCTACAGAAGAAGACGCAAAATCTTCTTGGGCTAAAAAATCAATCGCTAATGGCGGAGGTTATTATCCTCCAAGAAATTTGATATTCGAATTAAACAATGATAATAATACAAAAAATGCTGCTAATTATATTTATAATAAAGAATTTTTAACAACGAAACAAAAATATTCTACTAAAAAAGTTTCATTTATAGATAATAATAATCTAAAGATCAAAGAAGAATTAAGCCAATATGGAAAAGAAAAGCTAAATATTTATCTTGTGGGACATGCGGAATTACAAAACAATTCTATTACAATAGGAAACTTAACTCCAGAAGAGCTAGCAAATAGACTTTATGAAATTACAACAATAAATGATAAAACAATAATTCATTATATTGATATTATAAGTTGTAATCCAACTGGAAATATAAATGATACTAAAAATATAGAAAATTTTGCGCAAATTTTATTAGAAAAATTAAATCATTTAGAAATGCCAATAGATATCATTTCAGTAAGAACTGGCATGATTAAAATTGATTCCAATGGAAATGAACTGTCAAAAAATAATTATGGTATTTTTACAAATGCAAATAATGAAAATAAATTATATGTCATTCGAAAATCTGAAAACGAATTTTTATCTATAAATACCAATGAAATAGAAAAACTTCTTCATACTGAAAAAATATCTCGATTCAATAAATTTAGTAATGTAATAAAAAACATCATAAGTAAAAAAACAGATGCGCTCGGAAATTTTACAACTACGATTCAAAAATTAAAAAACTCCTATCAAATATCCATAAAAGAAGAAGATATTTTAAATGCAAATTCATTTGATCAAAAATCATCCTTATTTAATAAATATTATCAAACTAAATATAAAACGTCCCTAAGTTCTAAAATTGCAAAATATTCATTTAAAGGTATTGAAAAATTTACAAATACAGCGAATAAATATAATATCTTTATGAATTTCATTAATATGCCACAATCCCTATCCATCATTCAACAATCTTTTAAAAATGGATTTATTGTTGAAGGAACACGTGATGCTTCAAACTTGATAATGAATAATGCTGATTTAAGCTTAGATCTTTTAAAATATTCTAAATCAAATGAATTTTGGATGCAAAATAAAAATGTATTTCATGGAATTACAAAAACTCAAATAGGATTAAATTTAATCTCTTCTAGTCTAGAATTTTGGCAAGCTGCCGATTTATTTAAAGCTGGTAACTTAACAGATGATGAAAATAAAAAATTAGACATTTATGTCAATGCATCTCTAACAACAGCAAGAGCAGTAAGTTCATTAGGCACTGCTTTGCTTTTACCACTATCAGCAAAAGCTGGTCCTATTGGTGCTGCTATTGGTTATACTATTATGTTTTCTCAAGGGGTTTATAACTCTGTCCGCACGGCAGAAGAATTAAGACGCCTAGGCTTTAATGAAAACGAAATTACAATGAAATCTATTTTAAAGTTTTTTGGTCATTACGAAACATCTGAAGATCCAGCTTATATCACAAAAATTGAATCGAATAAACTCATAAATGAAATCATACCAAATATATTAGATTTAAAAAATAAAGATTATTTTGAAAATTTAAATCGAACAGGTAAAAATAGTTTATTCTATTTCAAAAAATTAATTTATCCTAAAGTTGATCTTTATATCCCATTTACATATGAGACAAGAATCATAGCATGTGCTTATGGAGGTTGTGGCATTTCAAGAACCCCTGGTAATCCTATTCCAAATAAAAGTCACTCTTGTTTAACAAACAATTCTTATATAGGAAATGATGTAAATATTAATTTAAAAAATGAAATTTTAAGTAAACACAATCAATCTATA
>NZ_JBIPMD010000009.1:0-32527 GCF_044369315.1 Silvanigrella sp. | reverse complement strand
TCAACAAAATCAAAAACCACTCTCTATAAAAAATTTAATTCCATTCATTGTGTTTGTAAAATGCACTTATTGGGAGGACACAAGACAAATAACGACAGCTATGACAGAAATAGACAGAGCAACACAAAAAAATCAAACTTCAGCAACACAAACTTCATCTTCAGCAAATGAACTTGTTGATCAGGGTGAAAAATTAATAAAAACCACGAAAGAAATTGAGCTTCTTATTTTAGGGGCAACAAAAAAAACTGTTAAAGCTTAGTTTTTTCTTTATAAATAAAATTCCAAAATATAATTTGATAAATAAAAAACAAAATAGTGGTTATAAATTGAAAATACATCATATTTTTAATTATTGTTGAATTAAAACTTTCTAAACCGTTAAAATAAGGCTTCGTAAAAGAGGACCATGATAAAAATAAAATAATTAACAGAATAGGATGAAACACAAATAAAAGAGCATGTAAATAATTTTCTTTGATACAACAATTTTTAGCATGAATAAATTCATCTTTAACGATTATCATACTAGAGATAAAAGATAAAATAAAAAATAAAATAACTGATATTTTTGTCATTGGAAAAAATATCACAATAAAAAAACAAGAGAAAAAAAATAATGTATCAACTGGATGACCTAGTCTTTCCCATTTAGGAAGTTTTCGTTTATGATGAAAATAAAATTCATCTAAACACATAATCATACCGTGAGTCATAATTATAATAATAGAAATAACTTCAAAATAAATCATACGACGCTCATAATAGATCCCGAAATTGTTAATCCTGGGCCAAAAGCTAGGCTATAAACAAGAGTACCTTTCTTTGGATTTGAACTTAAAACGGACTCCCATATATGAGGTAGAGTTGCTGAAGACATGTTTCCATATTTTTTAAGAATTTCTTCACTATTTTTGATTGATATTTCGTTTAAAACTAAAATATCTTTTATAAATTGAATTATTTTTGGCCCACCCGGGTGTATTGCAAAAACAGCATTATTTTTAACTTCATTAAAATTGAGTCCAATTTTTGAACTCATACCAATGATAAATTTTTCAATATTTTCTGCAATAATAGAAGGAACTTTAGCTGATAATTCCATTTGAAATCCATGATCATCTAAATCCCATGACATGGCATCTGTACTATGCGAAAGAATTTCCTCGTGATTGATTAATACTTGTAACCCATTTTTAAAGTCTGATTTATTAAAATAATGTTCATCAAATAAGGAGTAATAAATAAATCCATCCGCAAATAAACTTTGCACTACAATTTGGCTTGGTTCATGTAAAGAAGGATTAAAATGCAAAGTACATAATTCAGTATGCACAATATCGACTCTATTATTTTTTAATTCTTCATTATTAAATAAAGACAATTGATTTTCTTGTAAAATAAATCCATGTCCAATTCGCAAAGCAGGCATAGAAGCATAACAGCCCATATGATAGGCGTGAGTGACTTTGGTTTTATTTCCCCAACCTTTATCAGAAACCAATCGCTGTGCAGATGAAGGGGAAGAATAACCTGTACAAGTGACATGAATTAAATGAGCTGGAGGCATTTCGATTTCTTGATAAAACTGAACAACAATTTCATTCACCACTTGAGAATAAAATTCCATTCTTTTATGCAAGAAAGCACCTGAGGTATTTTTTTTTAAATCAAAAAAATTCATTTCATCCCAATTTTGATGAGAATAGTCATCAATTGAAGTACCTCTATTTTCAATTTTATCTGGTTTACAACCAAATCGATTTATATAATTTTCCATATAAATTTTTAATTCGGGTAATGTTTTTTTATTTTGCAAAAAACTATTTTCTATATATTTTGATAGCGCATGCGCTTGCGTTATCCAATTTAAACCATCTACCTGGGAAATTTCATATTTTGGTCTTAAAATACGAAAATTACCAATTATAGGCTGCATATAAATCCCCTTTTTCAAAAAAATTGAGGTACTATCTTTTCTACAGATTCTACCAAAAGATTAGGAGAAAGCTCACGCATGCAACGAAAATGTTTTTTTGGACATTCTTTCGAACCATGAGGAGAACATGGATGACAAGACAAATGGTTCCCATTTTGGTCTTTATAAGTTAACGTTACACTTTTTTCAGAAGTTGGATAAAATCCGAACTTCCAAGATGTCGGACCAAAAATAGCAACCACAGGAATATTAAAACCAGAAGCAATATGAATAGGGCTAGAGTCGTTTGCAATGACAAAAGAGGATTTAGAAACAAGAGCCATAAACTCATTTAAAGGTAAATATTTAGAAGTGTCTACAATTCGAGAAGCCAATTCTGGAAAAGGAGAAAAAAAGTTAAATATTTCGTTTATATCTTTTTCATCGTCAATTGTACCTGAAACAATACATTTTATTTTTTTATTTTTATTTAAAATTAAAAATATTGCTTTCGCAAATTGAATTGCAGGATATTTTTTTGTAGGCCAAACAGAACCAGGACTTACTATAAAAAAAGGAATAGATTCATTTAAATAGTTGGGATTTTTAGATAAAAATATATTTAATTTATTTTCAGAAATTAAAATTGGCCTCGCTATTTTTTCTACTTCTGACATAGTTTCTTTCTTCACAAGCCAATTAGGAGCGATATACAAACACCGTAAACATTCATGAATATCTTTTTTAAATTCTTGAAAATGAGTAAAAGGAATTTTAAAAGAGGTATCGTTATATGCTACTTTTTTTGGTACTTTAGTTAATAAAGAAATTAAAGCCGTTGTATAAGATTTATGAGGTACCAATAAAACATCAAGATTTAAAGCATCAATTTGTTTCGCTATTTTATAAATAGATTTTACTTTTTCAATTCCTTTTTTTTTATCTGCAATAATACAACCTTTTAATCTATAATCTTCTTTATATAATAACGATGCTATGCTTTTTGTTATTAAAAATACTTCGTGTTTATCTCTATATAACGCCTCAATTAAAAGGCTTGCTAAAGCAATATCGCCTAAAAATGCTGTGTGAAAAATACCAACTTTCACAATATTTTCTCCATAATAAAAGCATCTTCTTTACTTTTATAATAATTTTTTCTTTCAGAAATTTTTCGATAACCTAATTTATGATATAAATTAAGAGCGGGCTCATTAAGAGCTCCAACTTCTAGCATTATTTTATTTATTTTCGAAAAATTCTCTTGCTTGCATAATGTTTCAAATAAAGAAATAAGTTGAAAAGAAATGCTTTTTCTTAAATAATTTTTATCCACACAAATATAATCTATTTCGGCAATATCAAATATAATATTTACATTTAAATAAGCTACAAAAATATTATCATAAAAGCATATAAAAAATGAAGAAAAATGTTCATTTGCTGTTTGTAAGAATGATTTGCTACAAAATTCTTCTAAAGAATTTAAGGTAGAAGCGTATTTATCATCTTTGGAAATTCGGTTCATTTCTTTAGACAGAAAGGTATCTTTAAAATAGGAATCATATTCCATTTTCGAGATTTTTAGTATAGCCGAATTTGCATCATTTAAATTAAATTTAAAAAATTCGCCTTTCCATATAAATAAAATTTCTTTTTTAATTATCTTTCTCCTCGGGTTCATTATTGTTTTTTTCTTTAGGCTGAATACTTGTTGTTACAGGTACACGCCATGAAAAAGAAGTTGCCCATAAAGTTGGATTTTTATTAAATCCTCCACGAACAGTATAAAATGTATTCGCTCTTAGAACTAAATATACAAAATCCTTAATTGTTAAATGCGAAAAAGCATCAATTCGTTCCGACACTTTCTTTGGCAACACACTCCAAGGTTTTTTCTTCATAACACTATTTGTAATATCATCTAAAGCATCATTCGAAATATTAAATAATTTTAATCGAAAACTTTCATTCCAAGTGAGGCATAAGAAAATTATTCTTTGGACATCGGGTGGGTAATTTATAAATTCTTTTTCATTTAAAGAACCAGTAGAATTTGAGTTTATTGTAGGAGAATAAACATCCCAATTTGTTTCTAATGGCGTTTTTTCCGAAGTTAACATATTTGAAATAGATAAAACCGCCTGAATTTCTATTGAAGAATAGACAGATAATCCTGTTCTTTCACCACAACTCATAATGGAACGATTCAATGAAATTAAAGTTGCTTCTGGTATTTTTTTTCCAACAGGATTTGTCAAAATTATTTTTTGAGCAAATACATTTGAAGTAACGAATAAAGATAAAAATATAATTTTAGATATTATCGACATCTCCAAATACCAACTCCAATCGATAAATTTGTGCAGAAACACTTGAGGTCTGAACACCTCTCCATTCTTCAAAAGATGCTCTTACCGCAAAAGATTTAGGTAATGTAACACGAAAACCTACGCCGTATGTTATAGAAACCTGACCTAATGATGCTTTTGATTGAACCGCTGACCAAGATCGCCCACTAAAAAATAAGGTATATCCTACCCCTCCCGTGAAAAAGGGCTGAAATACTTTTCCCCAATAGTCTCCAACTAAGGACTGAATGGGAGGATCTCCCTCAATTTTTGAAAAAATAGATAAGGGACTTAAATCAGGGTTTTGTTGAGTATTTTTTGAAACCCAATCCGCCCAACGAATATCAAGCCCACCTTTCCACATTCCTCTTATTTGATGCTGCATTCCTAATGAAAATCCATATCCTGGTGAAGTATAATTTGATTTAGTTGTTTTTGTTAAAACTTCGTTATAAATGCCAAATGAAAATACCGTCCTAGGGAAGGTAATATTTTCGTTTTTAAGAGGAACAAGTTGGGCAGAGATTCCATCTACCGTGGGGTAATTCATTTTGATATTTTGTTGTTCTGGTGGCAAATCTGCTAACATTCAATTACTCTTTCCCTTTTACATTTTAAACAAATTGCGTTTAAAATGACGCAATTTAATGAAAGTCAAATATTTATGTCTTCACAAGTAACACTTTACACAGATGGCGCATGTTCTGGAAATCCAGGACCAGGAGGTTGGGCTTGTGTTTTATTGTATCACGATCTCAAGCGCCGTATATCTGGTTATGAGAGTCATACTACGAACAATAAAATGGAGCTCATGGGTGTCATTCATGGTTTGGAAAGCCTTACACGTCCTATGCCTGTTCTTATTATCACTGATAGTCAATATGTCAAAAATGCTTTTACCGCAGGATGGCTTGAAAATTGGCAAAAAAATGGTTGGAAAACAAAGTCCGGCGACCCTGTAAAAAATCAAGACCTTTGGCTAAAATTAAGTCTTTTACAAAGAAAACACAATTTATCTTGGCAATGGGTAAAAGGACATTCTGGAAATGAATACAACGAAATGTGTGACGAATATGCACGAAAAGCAATTATAAATAAAAGCGGAATAGACGAAAAATTTTAGATAAAACCCTATAAAAAAATAAATAAGTATTAATTTTTATTCATAAAGATCGATATAATCCATAAAGGATTATTCATGTCAGAAGTTAATAATAAAAATATTAGAAAATTATTTATTCAAGAAATTATTACAAGCTTTGGCTATTTAGCACCATTAAGCATGCTAGCTATTTTTTTAAGTGAGAACAAAGAAATTCATACAGATAAAATTGGTTTTGCAATGTTTATTAGCTCCATAACAGCAAGATGGGGCAGGTTATTATTTTCTCCTATATTTGATAAAATAAAAGCAAATTTATTATTGTCATTAATGCAAATAATTGGCGCAATTGGATATTATTTATTAAGTTTTTATCAAAATTATTCCGTCATTATTTTATCTCTAATTTTAATTGGACTTTTTTATGGAAGCAACTCAATTATAACAAGAGTTTTAACTTCATTTTCAGATAAAAACAATAATAATTCAACTAAAAAATTTTCAATATTACATATTGGCACAAATATATCCGCAACCATTGGTCCAATAATAATTAATTTAATTTATATTTATTTTAATAAAAATTTTGCGTTTTTATTCATGGGGATATTTTTAACATTTTCAGGATTATTTACGTTTTTTTCAATGAAAAATATTGAAATTCCTGTTCAAAAAAATTTATTAAAAACAATATTTCAATTCCTTTTTAGAAAAGATCTTTGGCATATTTATTTTCTTATCCTTATTAGCTGGTTTTTTTGTGCGCAACTTTATTCCCTAGCTCCTATTTTATTATCTCATATTCTAAAAAATAATTCATATATTTGGATAATATCCGCAATAAATGGTGCTATGGTTATTTTTATTTCTTTAAAAATAAATACACTTATGAATAATTATAGTAAAAATTACTATTTTCAAATTTCAATTTCTTTAATTTTAGCTATCTTTGGTTTTTCATCTTTAATTATTTATCATTCTGTATTTAATATTGTTTTAGGGGTATTATTTTTAACATTTTCAGAAATATTATTCATACCCGCCTTTCAAGCTCTTTTAGCCGAATATGTACCAGAAGATTCTCGAGTAGCCATATTTGCGATTTATGCCTTGTTTATGGGAATTGGAGAAGGGACTGGGTATTTTTTTGGAACAAAAAGTCTCGATTTTTTAAATACAGACTATTCTTGGTATAATAATTCCCTATATTTCCTAACAATATTTATTATCATAGGAATTATTATTTCAATTAGAAAAACATCTATAATAAAAAATAACGAAGAATTATAAGTTAAAGTTACTTAGTATCACTTGGCAATTTAATATTACGATAAAAGTCATATTTTGGTGGTTTTTCAATTAAATCTTCATCTTCTTTATTTTTTTCAAGAAAAACTGTTTTTAATCTTGTAAAACCACACAATTCATCGGTACTATATTTAAAAAATAAGTTTGAATTTATAAGTAATTTTTCATTTCTGAGTTCATTTATTTCAGATGAATTGTTTTTTAAAGGAACATCAAATGGCACATCAGATTTTAAGAATTTATCTTCTATTTCGGGATTCCACTGTAAAGAATTAGAATCTTGGTTTGGAATTACATTTGAGGCAATAACGTAAGCCTTATCATTATTACTATTTTTATTTGGAGAGGGTTCAACAGAGTCGGTAATGACCTGTGTTTTATTTGGAAAAGATTGGACTAAATTGGTAAATAAAATTTCTTCTTTCCCGTTTGACTTTTTATCTACTAAAAATATTTGATAATACCCTGGTTTTAAGTTGTAAATAAAACCATTCAAATAATTTTGATTTGAATTTATAATTTTTAGATCATTAAGTCCATTGGCAGAAAAGTCGTTCTCATTTATAGAAGAATCATAAACTTCATTTCGATAATGATTTCTACTCACAGAACTTCGAACTAGCGCTCCATAAACATTACGAATTTCAAGTTTGACCGAATTGATTTGTGTATTATATCTTGATAAATCTAAACTAAAGAAGGTAGATCCTGTATTTGTATTATATAATGGTGCTAAATATTCTTTATTTAAATTTAAGGCATTTGGATCAAAAACACGAATATTTATAATATTTTTCTTATCAACAAATTCCATTCCAGGATGATATTCATATTTAAACATATCAGAAGTAAACAATTCTGAAGTTGGTATTAATTTAAAATATCTATCTGACTCTGTGGCTGAAGTTTTATAATTTAATTTAACAATATCGTCACCAACTGGAAAATATTGTAGTCCTTTTAGCGAATCATTGTTTGTTAAATTATTAGTCATGTTTACTTCAACATCAGAAGTTTTATCCCATACATTCGAATTAAAATCTTTTATGGCATAAAAATCTAATGGTCTATAAACAGCAGCTTTTAAATCGAATATACTATTATCAGAAAACGTGCGATCTGGTATAATAATATCAAATGACTTAGATTCCCCATTTTTTAAATTAAAATTAATTTTATAGTTTGCATTATCTGAACAATTAGATTCATTTTCATCACAGGAATTTAAATTAAATACACAAAAATGACCACTCATAGAAAGTTTTTTGAAATTTGATGAAGGTAAATTATTATGATTATAATATTTTGCCTTAAATTTTTTCCCTTTAGAGTTTTCAATCATGATTTTAGTTCCTAAAATATCTCCAGGAGACATACCAACAGCGTAACCACACATTCCTGCATTATTTAAGGACTGAGTAGAAGATTCTGTTTGTACTTCATCATTATCAGAATTATAAGGTTCCATGTTTTCATTTATTTTTTTATCAAAAGCATCTGAGGTATAAATTACGTCTTCAAACGGAATAATACTGATATCATAATAGTTTGTTTTTAAACCAACATAAGCATTTATTGTTTTGTAGTAATATTTCGAATTTGTATCCCAAATATATAATAAAAGTGAACTACCGATATGAAAATTATTTTTAATAGAAAAACAACCTTCTTCATCTGGATAATATTCGTATAAAATACTATTTGGATTTGAATAGTTTATTCCTGATACCCGAATAACAATGTTTTTATAATATTCAGGGTTAAAATATTTTGTATCAAAAATTTGAATTCTTCCCGAAATGGATCCTACTCTTGGACATTCTTTTTTTGCTGCTGAAATATCATTTCCGGACAATGGCAAAGGAACAAACATTTCACGGTTTGCAAAGTTAAACTCTGAATACAAAGCAATAAACACCAAGACGTATAATTTGAAAAACTGTTTACGATTCAATATATACCAACCTTTTTCATATTACATTTATGCTATTGCTCAAGAACAATTTCTAAAGAACACATAAAAACATTTTCAAATGCTTTTTTTTCAATAGCTGCTTCATACATTTCCAATTCAATATCGTGAGTTGCTCTTAAATGAACTGCTAAACTCATTTTGGAAGACGAATTTTCTTTCACGATTATCTCTTGTATTTTACCTTGACGGCCTCTATCTAGCGAAACTGCGAGTCGTAAAATTGCCGCGCAAATATTTACTGCTTTCTGCATTTCTTTATCAAAATCGCAATAAACTTCATCATTATCTCTTGGCATACGCTTACGGTGATAACGCACGATAGTAGCAATAATTTGCATTTCGCGAGTTGTAAAGCCTGGGAGAGAAGCATTTCGAATAAAATAAAAGGTATGCTTATGATGTCCTGTATGCCCAATAAATAAACCACATTCATGCAAATAAGCAGCAGAACGCAAGAATTCACGCCAAGCACTTGGCAAAGAATGTTTAAAAGTTAATTGATCAAAGAGACTTACAGCAAAAGAGGTAATGTGGAAGGCATGAGCTTCATCGACATGAAATTTTTGGCCAAAAGATCTTACAGAACGCCATCTAACATCACTGGTATCCCCTTGAAGCCAAAAACCGTCTCTCAGCATGGTATCAAATAAAATACCTTCTCTTAGCGCTGTTAAGGAAATAGTCCATTCTCTTATTCCAAGTATTTTTGTAATTGAACTAAGTACAAATAAACCAGCCACAATAATATCTGCTCTTTTTGAATCGAGACCTGGCAATTGCTTACGCTCTTTAAGGGAACGAGCTCGTAACAAAGCCTCTTTTGCAGTCCATATTTCTTTTGCAGTTAATGTTGAACCATGCATTGTTTGTAATGGCGGAGTGTTTGTTAAGCCAAGTACTAATGACTTAATAGATTTAATCGTTCCAGATGAACCCACCGCACAATCAAATCCAATACGCTCTACTTCAGATAAAACAGGCTCAAGTCTTGTATTAATATAAAGTTCCAAAGCTCTTAAATGATCATCACCTAAAGGATCGGTATGAATAAATCCTTGTGTTAAACGAACACATCCTAATTTTAATGAGGTTGCAAAACGTTCTTCTCCCCATTGACCAACGACAATTTCCGTTGATCCTCCACCAATATCAACGATAAGTGTGGATTTTCCTTGTATTGGAAGACCTTGCTGAACCCCTAAATAAACAAGCCTGGCCTCTTCATGACCAGAAATAATCTCAATATCAATACCAGTTTTTTTATAAAGCTTTGCAACAAAATCCGTACCATTTTTGGCTTCTCTTAATGCGCTGGTTCCTACTGCTCTAATTTGAGCTCTTAAACCATCCGCAATTTCTTTCATTTTTTTTAATACTACAATTGCTTTATTTAGGGCTTCATTTGTTAAATTGCCATCTTCATCTATTGAAGCAGCTAATCTCACTTGATCTTTTTCTGAAGCGATTATTGTAAAAGAATTGGTAGACTCCATATCAACAACTAACATATGGACACTATTAGAACCAACATCAATGGCAGCTATTCTTTTTTTTTCAAAAACTTTTTTATTAGGCGAATTTAACATTATTTTTTCTTCTTTTTCTTGATGCTTTTAGGCTGTATTTCTTCAACAACCAAAGAAGGAATAAATCTTTCAGGAATACGATCAAATTCCTTTTTATCAAATAATGGTTTAATTGCCTGATCATAGGCAATTGACTTTATACCATAACGACGAGCATATTCAATGAATTTATCCTGACAACGTAACATTTTTTCGCCTGACGTAGGATGATTTCTTATATAAGTACCATCACTTTGCATTTCATGACTTTTACAATTATCAATTAAAAAATTATTTAAAATTGCTGTTAACTTAGACTTTAATTCAGAACTTTCAATAGGCCAAACAACTTCAATACGTCTATCCATATTTCGTTCCATTAAGTCGGCACTACCACAATAAATGATAGGATCTCCACAATTTTTAAACCAATAAATTCGAGAGTGCTCTAGGTATCTATCAATAACACTAATAACCCGAATATTCTCTGAAACACCTGGAATATCTGGTCTTAAAATACAAACGCCTCTTACTATTAAATCTATTTTCACACCTTTTTGACTTGCTCTATATAAAGCTTGACAAATTTTTACATCAACTAGTGAATTCATTTTTAATATAATATGTGCTTGGTTATCATGCGTATTTTTTCTTTTTTCGTTTTCAATCATTTGAATAATTTGTTCTCGAAGACGAAAAGGTGCTACTTTAATTTTTTCAAAATGAGGTATTCTCATTTGAGTTAAATCTTGATCACGCAAAATATTAAAGCCTGTTATAAAATTAAATACGTTTGCAATATCGTCACACAATGCAGGATCTGTTGTTAAATGACCTATATCAGTATAAAGTTTTGCTGTGGAACTATTATAATTTCCTGTGGATAAATGTACATATTTTTGGAGATAGTTGTTTTTTTCTTTTCGAACAACAAGAGTACATTTAGCATGAGTTTTTAAATCAATAAATCCAAAAACAACATGGGCTCCTGCTCTTTCTAATCGTTTTGCCCATTCAATATTATTCGCTTCGTCAAATCTAGCTTTTAATTCGACAACAACGGTAACTTGTTTTCCTCGTTCAGCTGCATTTACAAGGGCTTCAATAATAGGAGAGTCGCCACCAGAACGATATAATGTTTGTTTAATTGCAAGTACTTTATCGTCTTTGGCAGCACTTCTTAAAAAATCGAGAACACTTGCAAAAGAGTCGTATGGATGGTGTAATAATATATCTCTTTCACGTATGACATCAAAAATATCTCTATTTGCATCTACTAAATTAATATTTAATCTTGGATTAAATGCGGCATCTTTTAAACTTGGATCAATGCGATCTATTTTTAATAATGGGGCTAAATCTCTCATATTAATCATGCCATCAATTTCATATAAATCAGAAGAATCTAAATCTAGAACCGTTGCTAATTTGTTACGTAACCAATCAGGCATGTTTTTTTCATATTCTAATCGGACTACTGTTTTTTGCTCTCTATCTTTTAATTCATATTCAATAGATTTCATTAAATCTTTAACTTCATTATCTAACAACTGATAATCCAGATTTCTTGTTACTCTAAAACCATATGCTCCTGTTACTTGTGTCCAAGGAAATAAAGAGGGCATATAATTTTTTATAAGTTCATCTAATAAAAAAAAGCGATGCTTATTTGCTTTTTGAGAAATTGGAATAAGTCTTAATATTTTTTGCGGTATTTCAACTAATGCTAATAAAGGCTCTCCGTTTTCAGAAATACCTTCAAAAGTAACAGCCAAATACAAAGATAAATTTGAAAGATAAGGAAAAGGATGTGCTGGATCAACAGCAAGTGGAGTTAAAACAGGAAAAACTTGACTTTCAAAATGCGAATCTAATTTTTCTTCTTCTGAACGAGTTAATTCAGAAAACTTTGGAATAGAAATATGATTTAACTCTAATTCAGGTAAAATTTGAGAGTGAAGACATTTTGAAATACGTTTTAATAATTCTCTTACTTTTATTGCGACTTCATCAAGGGTTTCTTCTGACTCTTCTTCATCATAAATTGTAGTATGATGTTGCGCTACAAGTCTTAATAAACCAGATAATCGAACCATAAAAAATTCATCTAAATTAGAAGCAAATATAATACAAAATTTTACGCGTTCTAATAACGGAACATTTTTATTTTCTGCTTCTGTCAAAACTCTTTCATTAAATGATAACCATGATATTTCACGGTTCATATAAAGATCAGGGTCATCCAAATGAATATTTTTATGTTGTGATTGAATTTCTTTATTATAATGATTTGTGATCGTAGGTGGTAAAGACTTTTGAATATTTCTTTCAGAGTTTATTAACTTGCTCATTTAGGTTATCCATAAAAAAAGATCTTGCTTGCTCAACGTCCTTGGTTATTTGTTCCTTTAATTGATCTATTCCTGTAAATTTTATTTCACCACGTATAAATTTTTTCAAATGAAATTTTACTTTTCTTGAATAAATATCATCTGAAAAGTTTAGAATATGAGCTTCAATTTGCAATTTTAATCCACTCGCAATTGTTGGACGTACTCCACAATTCATAACAGCAGGCAATAAAATTCCGTTAGAATCAATTTCAACATAACAAGCATAAACACCATATTTTGGAACAACAAGAATGTCATCTAGCTCGATATTTGCTGTGGGAAATCCCATTAATCGTCCACGTTGGTCGCCTTTAACTACCACTCCGGGAAGAAAATAGGGACGACTCAGTAATTTTTCTGCATCTTCTGCATTTCCATCAGATAAAACTTGTCTTACAAAAGAAGAGGAAACTACTTTATCATCATATAACTTAAATGGTTGTGTTTGCCTAATTTCCCAATGCTCTTTTTCTGCAAACAATTTCATATGATCAAAATTACCCTTCCTTTGCTTGCCATAACAAAAATCATGTCCAAGCATGACTGCATGAATATTAAAATTATCTTTTAACCAAAGACAAAAGTCATCTGCGGTAAGCATAGCAAATTCATTCGTAAACTCTTGAATAATTACTGTATTTACCCCAGATTTTAATAAAAGCGATATTTTATCAGAAAGTGTATTTAATAATGGTTTTGCAACTCCACCAGAAAAAAAAGTCGCAGGATGTGGATCAAAAGTAACAACAACAATGGGAATATTTTTAGACATTTTTTTTAACTCTTGAATTAAATAAAAATGTCCTTCATGAACTCCATCAAAATTTCCAAAAGTAATTGCAATTGGTTTTTTATTTTCAATTGCATCTTTATCACCAAAAACCTGATAACTATTTTTCAAAGTCATATTACTGTACCTGAATTAAAGAAAAGTCGGCTACGTCTTCGTAAAGGGAACATATCTTCTTTAAAAGAGACAGTCGATTTCTTTTTAAATTTTCATCAGGATCATTTACCATTACTGCATCAAAAAAGGAGGCCATTGGCTGTGCTAAAGTTGCTAATGCAATTAGCAAGTCATTATATTCCGCATTTTTTATATTTGTTTTAATTCTTATTTCTAAACTATTTAATTTTTCAAATAAGGAAATTTCTTCTGCTGTTTTAAACAAAGAAGGATTCACTTCTTTTGAATTCCATTCCTGTGTTAAATTTTTTGCCCTTTTGTAAGGAATTAAAGCCTCTAATAAAGATCCTTTTCCTGACTGCGTTAAAGCAACAGCAATTTTTTCGGCAAAATTACGGACTTTATGAAGTGGCTCTTCTTTAAGCTGTCTTAAAAGTGCTTCTACGGAACGAGGATCGTATTCTCCTTCCAATGCAGCTTTCATACGATCTAAAATAAAAGAATATATTTTTTCTTTGTGTTCATTTGTTACTTTAGAATTTTCTTGAATAACAGCTAAACAAATTTCTACTACAGTTTTTAAAGAAACAGGAATGCTATTTTTTTCGTCTTTTATACCTAATAAACGAGCAATACCTAAAGCAAGTCTTCTCATGCCAAAAGGATCTTTATTTCCTTTTACTTCTGCTCCATGACAAATCATCATACAAAAGGAATCGAGTTTATCTGCTAAAGAAAGAACGACACCTTCAAATGTAGATGGCAAAGGAGAATGCGCTCCTGCAGGCATATAGTGCTCTTCAATTGCTTTACCAGCGATAAAAGAACGATTTGTGTCATTAAAAATATTTTGTTCCCTTACAAGAACCCCTCCCATAAAACCTTGCATTTCATCTGGAAATTCTTGCACACAACCTGTTTTTAAATCGGCTTTACAAAGCTCTGCTGCCGTTTCAATAATATTTAAATCTGTTTTTTGTGGTAATTGATTTGCAATTAAAGCTACTATTTTTTTAAGACGTTCTATTTTTTCAAATAATGTTCCCATTCCTGCTTGGAATAATTGATCCTTTAATCGATCACGAAATTCAGAAATAGGAGTGTTTAAGTCGGTGTCATAATAAAAAGCACCATCTTCAAGTCTACCAATAACAACAGTTTGTGTTCCTTCGATCATTTCTTCAATATTATTACATTTATAATTTGCTGAACCAATGTAGTATGGCAATAATTCTTTTCCATCTTGAGTTTCAACAGAAAAATAATTCATATGCTCACGCAATACACTCGAAATAAGAGGCTTTGGTAAACGCAAATATTTTTTATCGAATTCTGCTATAAATAAAGTTGGGTTTTCAAATAAACCGACACATTTATTTAATAAGGAATCATCATTTTGAAGTTTCCCATTTTTGCTTTGAGCAAGTTTGTTAGCTTCAAACGAAAAAATTGCTCTACGATTTTCAACCGAAGGCTCTACAAATATTTTCTCTAATGTTTTTTCATAATCATTTGCATGATTTAAAGTAACTTCTTCAGGATGCAAAATACGTTGCCCACAAGTTTTACGACCCGAATTTAAACCAAACATTTCTAATGAAATAACTTTGTCCTCAACCAACGAAACAATCCAACGGACAGGGCGAATAAACTGTGGACTTATTTCTGGTGGTAGCCATTTCATTTTGAGTGGCGCGGAAAGAGCATAACACCATTCTTTAAATTTTTCTGCCAAAAGAGTAGGGTAGTCACGTCCTACAACATGTTTTTCGGCATAAATAAATGTTCCATCCGATTTTGTTTTAAAACTTACACGAGAAGGATCTAAATTATTTTTTTTGCAGAACCCAAGACCAGCTGGAGATAAAGAACCATCAACAGATTTAGCAATACGCTCAACAGGACCCCAAATTTCAACTGTTTTTGAGTTTTCCGATTTTGGAATATTTTTAAATTGTATGCTTAAACGGCGTGAAGAAATATCTACTTTATACCCACCATTTTTTAAATTTTCTTTTGTTTCATCTTGAAATGAAACCCAATTTAAATTTTCTACATTCACAAAAGAATGAATTTTTTGTTCTAACTCTGCTTTTGCACTTAATTGAAAATTTGGCGGCATTTCTTCAACACCAAGTTCAAATAAAACATTTAATTTTTCTTTATTTGAAAAATCGGAAATATTTTTATAGACATTTGTTTCTTTGTTTTCTGTTACGTTATGAATAATGCCTTTTGGATAAATAGGTTTCCGCGCATCGGTATCGAGACGATTTAACATGGGATATCCAAGTTTTTCGCGCGCTGATCGATATTGCACTGCACATTTTTTTGCACAATCGCGAACACGTCCAATATAACGTTGTCTTTCACTTACAGAAATAGCGCCACGAGCATCTAATAAATTAAATGAGTGAGAAGCCTGTAAAACATAATCATAGGCTGGTAAAACTAAACCTTTTTCGCAAAGTTGAGAAACTTTTTCTTCGCATTTTTCAAAATGTCTGAAGAGTTCTTTGGTATCTGCTTCTTTAAAATTAAAATGAGAAAATTCAAATTCATTTTGATAAAAAATATCGCCATATGTAAAATGATCATTAAATGGCATATCTAAAGCATTTTTGTATCCTTTAGAATACATAAATAAACGCTCTAAGCCATACGTAATTTCTCCACAAACGACATCAATATCCAAACCACCGAGTTGTTGAAAATATGTAAATTGAGTTACTTCTTGACCATTGGCGCGGACTTCCCAGCCTAATCCCCAAGCACCAAGAGTTGGCCCTTTCCAATCGTCTTCAAGAAGCCCAATATCGTTGTCTTTTAAATTAACACCAACATGTTCAAGCGATTTAAGAAAAATATCTACTATATTTGATGGCGATGGTTTTAAAAGCACTTGCAATTGATAATAATGTTGAAAACGATAGGGACTTTTTCCATAACGCCCATCAACAGGTCTTCTGCATGGTTGTACATAAACAGAACGCCAAGGCTCGGGTCCAACTCCTTTTAAAAAAGTATGCGGGTGAAAGGTTCCAGCTCCCATATTTGCATCATAAGGTTGGCTCCAAATACAGCCATGATCTACCCAATAATTGCAAAGAGCGATAATAAATTCTTGAAAATTCTTAATTTCCACTGGGTTCACCTTTCACACGAAAAATATCTAAAACAGGCCTCGCAGAGATTGTTTACACTAAGAAAAAGATTAAGAAAAGAAAGTTAAGCAATCTGTTAGTATACTTCTTTGAAAAGCCGAATTTTAAAACTTTATTTAAAATAATTCAAAACTTCCTTGCTTTGAAAGAATTCAGATATTATTGGTGACAATTCGGGTAATTCAACTACAGCGCGTCCTACTTTTGTAGGAGTGAGGAAAGTCCGGACTTCATAGAGCAAGATGCTGGTTAACGGCCAGGCGGGGAAACTCGACGGAAAGTGCAACAGAGAATACACAGCCGAAGCCGCAAGGCTGGCAATGGTGAAAACGTGAGGTAAGAGCTCACGGACATGGCTGGTGACAGTCGGTTTGGCAAACCCCATCTGAAGCAAAGCCAAATAGGGGTGGAGAGTTGGCTCGGCTCACTGACACTCGGGTTGGCTGCAAAGAATGCTACGGTAACGTAACATCAAGAGAAATTGTAGTTTTAAACAGAATCCGGCTTATGGGTTACCCGAATTTTAATTTAATGTTACTTTTATTTAATCAATTAAAGTTAACCTCTCTGCAGCGGTTGATATGAAAGGAAATAGAATATGTTTCAACGCTCGCTCACATTAAATTCTTCTTCTCCAGAAATTACTTACTTCACATCCGAAAGCGTTAGCGAAGGACATCCAGATAAAGTTGCCGATCAAATTTCTGATGGAATTCTTGATGAACTTTTATCTTTTGATCCAAAAGCGAGAGTAGCATGCGAAGCTCTTTGTAAAACAGGATTAGTTGTTGTTGCTGGTGAAATTACTTTAAATCCAGAAACAGTTCATGCAAACGAAAAAAAACATAATCGTAAAATGAAAAGCTATTCTGAAATAGCTCGTAACGTTATTAAAGAAATTGGATATGATGATCCAAACAACGGCTTCGAGTACAGAAGCTGCGGTGTAATTGTTGCTGTAGATCAACAATCTCCAGATATCGCTCAAGGTGTAAATGAAGGTGAAGGATTGCACAAAGAACAAGGCGCTGGTGACCAAGGTATGATGTTCGGTTATGCTACAAACGAAACACCTGAGTATATGCCTGCCACCGTTCAATATGCACACTCCATCTTACGTAATCTTTCAAAAGCTCGTAAAGAAGGCAGTGCAAATTGGTTACGTCCCGATGCAAAATCTCAAGTCACAGTTGAATATCATAACGGAAAAATGAAAAGAGTGGATACTGTTGTTGTAAGTACAATGCATACTGACGACGTAACACAAGACACCATTCGTAATTTTGTGATTGAAAATGTGATTAAAAATACAATTCCATCAAATTTACTTGATTCCAATACAAAGTATCATATTAACCCAACCGGTAAATTTGTTATTGGTGGACCTCAAGGTGACTGCGGTTTAACAGGGCGCAAAATTATTGTTGATACTTACGGTGGACATGGAGCACATGGTGGCGGCGCTTTTTCTGGAAAAGATCCTTCTAAAGTAGACCGTTCTGCAGCATATATGGGAAGATATATTGCTAAAAACATTGTTGCTGCTGGTCTTGCTGACAAAGCTCTTGTTCAAATTGCATATGCAATTGGAGTAGCTCAACCTGTTAGTATTAATGTGAACACATATGGAACTGAAAAAGTAAACCGCGTTAAAATTGAAGAAGCTGTTCAAAAAGTATTTAACATGACACCATCTGGAATTGTTAAAACATTTGATCTTTTAAATCCTCAAAAAAATGGATTTACTTATCATGAAACTGCTTCCTACGGACATTTTGGACGCAATCATTTTCCATGGGAAAAATTAGATAAAGTTGATGATCTTAAAAAGCTTCTTTAATTTATCAATTCATAAATAAATCAATTCATAAATAAATCAATTCATTCCTTTATTTACAGTGCTCAAAAAAAAATATAATCTGCCAGTTCTGAGTCTTTTCATCCTGGCAGGAGCATATTTATGATTATCACAAAAAACTTGAAATTATTATTTGGTATTTTTATTTCATTTAATTTATTTAGTAATATATCTTACGCACAAAACGACTCTATAATTAAAGATAAAGAAACAGCATCTGAAAGCACTAAAGAAACAACAACTACTGCAATTACTAAAGAAACAACTGAAGAGCAAATAAACATTAAAGTTCTGGATAAATTATGGGACAATCGCGAAACAAATGAAGGCGAGAAAGAAATTGTAAATTTCTTTAAAAAAGAAATTAAAGCTCCAAATGATTTCAATATATCCTGGAGAATTTCAAGACTTGTTTATTATTATGGTAACTTTATGCCATTAGAAACCCTTGCTAAAAGTGAAAAAACAAAAATATTTAAATATGGGTATGAAGCTGGAGAAATTGCAAAAAAATTAGAGCCGAAACGAGTTGAAGGATTTTATTGGTATGCAATTAATTTAGGTTCATATGGACTTTCTAAAGGAATATTTTCAGCTTTAAATAATGCAAAACCCGGAAGAGATGCTTTAATAGAAGCCTCAAAAATTGATCTAAAGTACCAATGGTGTGGTCCATTAAGAATCCTTGGTAGATATTATCAAGAAGTTCCAGGTGGTCTTATTTCATTTGGTGACAAAAAAATAGCAGAAGAATATTATAATAAGGCTATTCAAAGTTGCCCTGAATACCGTTTAAATACGATGTATTTGGGAATTCTAAAGAAAAAAGCAGGAGACAAAAACGTTGCTCTCGAATTGTTTAAAAAAGCTCAAACTTTACCTGATGTTGATGGCAAAATTGAAGAAAAGCGCTATGCTAAAGAACTTGCTGAAAATATTAAAAGTGTGCAGAATATGTAAGCTGTACTTGATTCGCCCTTCTTAAGTGCATAAGAAGGATTGGGTATAATTTTTTATGCGTTTAAAGGAGTTTTTATGTCTTCTGGTAAATTTATTATTGGCGGAATTTTTATAGCCGCTGCCGTTGTTGGTTCAATACCTCTATTTTTTCATGATTATAAAAAAATTGCAAATAACTTAACTGGACAAACATCCTCTACAGTCTCAAGTAGTTCAAAAACGGCAACTGGCACAGAAGTCATTGGTAAATATAATAGTGTTACTTTAAAACGCTCTGATCTTACTACTCAAGAATTACAGACTCTTTTTGATGCTGAAAGTCAATCTTATAAAGCAATAGAAAATATTTTAGCTAAAAGATATTTTGATAATCTTATAAAAGAATATATGAAAAGCAAAAATATTTCTAATACAAATACTGCTGAACAAATGTTTATTCAAGAAAAATCTACAGTAACAAATGAACAAGTAAAACAATTTGTAAAAGAAAATGCAGAAAATCCTCAATTAAAAGGAAAAACACCTGAGCAACAAGAAGCTCTTGTTAAACCATATTTACAAAATCAAGCAGCTGGTTCTTATTTTAGAGCACTTGTAGCACAAGCACTTTCAAAAGGTGAAATAGAAGTATTAGGTGCATCAAAACCTGTTTCTCCTAAAATAAATGTAGAAATTGGAAATCATCCTTCAAAAGGCCCTGCAGATGCTCCTGTTACGATAGTAGAATTTGCTGATTTTCAATGCCCATTCTGCGCAACAGCAAAGCCTATTGTTGAAGAAGTATTAAAACAATACAAAGGAAAAGTTCGCTACGTATTTAAAAACTATCCCTTAGTGCAAATACATCCAGAAGCTATCCCTGCAGCTATTGCTGCTGAATGCGCAAATAAACAAAATAAATATTGGCAAATGCATGACGCCTTATTTGAAAATCATAAAAAATTAGGTGATGAAACATACACCATGATTGCTCAGAAAATTGGATTAAAAATTGAAGAATTTAATTCATGCAGAAAAGATCAAGCAGTGCATGATAAAATCAATTCAGAAATGGAATATGGGCAAAGCTTAGGAATTAATGCAACACCAGCATTTTATATTAACGGAGTTCAATTAATGGGAGCCTTACCAAAATCAGAATTTGAAAAGGTAATTAATAATGAACTTTCAATAAAGAACTAATAACAAAATTTGATAGATTATTTCAAATAGAGTAAAAAAGCCATAGGTTAAAACCTATGGCTTTTTATTTTTGGAGAAATTTTATGACAGAATCTTTAACACACTTAGAAATAAATGGAAAAAAAGCAACTCTTCAAATCAACAGACCAAATCAATTGAATGCACTAAATAAACAAGTACTAGAAGAACTTCATAAACATTGTCTGTTTCTAAAAGAAAATAAAGAAATTAAAGTATTAATTATTTGTGGCGCAGGGGACAAAGCATTTGTTGCTGGCGCCGATATAAAAGAAATGCAAGATTTTAATTCCTCCGATCGAGCGGCTCAATTTTCTATTTTTGGTGCTAAAACATTTAGCATGCTTGAAAATTTATCACAAATCACTATTGCGCGTGTTCAAGGGTTTGCACTAGGAGGAGGTCTTGAACTTGCCCTTGCTTGTGATTTTATAATTGCTTCGGAAAAAGCAAGATTTGGCCTTCCTGAAGTGACTTTAGGGCTCATTCCAGGTTTTTCTGGTACTCAACGCTTGACAAGACGCTTAGGAGTGTCAAAAGCTATAGAATGGGTATCTACAGCTGATAAATATTCTGCTGCAGAAGCCCATTTACATGGTTTGGTAAATCATGTGACAAAACATGATGAGCTTGAATTTTTTACAGATCAAATATCTGATAAAATAATCAAAAATGCTCCTCATGCAATTCAAGTAGCAAAAAAAGTAATTAAGCAAGGCATTGAATTGCGTTTTGAAGAAGGGTGTTCATTGGAATCATCCGAGTTTGGACTCTTATTTGTAGGCTCAGAAGCTAAAGAAGGCATGAAGGCATTTATTGAAAAAAGACCAGCAAATTTTTGATAGCTTGAAAGTGAAATAAATGAATCAACAAACTCCTCCTCTTCAAAACGATTTGTCAAACTCAGTAAGAATAATTTTGCTTAATAAATCAGGTCATAAAATTGATGAATTTTTCATGAGGGCAGGAGCTAATTTATGGGTCTTTATTAGAAAAAGAGGGTTGCCAATTGGGGCGGCCTGTTCGGGGGTGGGTGTTTGTGGTGCTTGTAATATTAAAGTAATAACTAATAATCCCAATGCTGTTTCCGAACAAAATGATTTTGAAAAAAATACATTATTGAAAAATAATAAATTAATTGAAAACCGTCTCGCATGTTTATGCCGTGTTTTTTCAGACTTAACCATACAAGCTGATTACTGGTAAAAATTACGAATCAATAAACATATTAGGAAAATTAAAAAACATGTTCAAAAAAACTTTATTAATATTAAGTTTATTTTTATTTGCTTCTTGTGGCGAAAAACCAAAAGAAAAAGAAAAAGCCCTATCCTGCTCCGAATTACTAGATCAATTTCATAACAATAAATATTCTATTCAATACATCGTAAATTCTTGCAATGGTTTTGACAAAGAAAAAAATATACCGGGATACGAGTCCACTGTTTACATTTCTGTAAATACTATTGCTTGCACTGGAGTTGCAATTGCAGATAATACAATATTAACGGCAGCTCACTGCTTATATATTGAAGAAGAAAAAGGTAAATATAGAAAAGCTAGAGAAAGCGAAATTTTTGTTTTTAATGAAAAACCTTTAGATAATAAGGCTTATACAAAAAATACTGTTAAAAAAATAATTTATAATGATATTTATAATCCTAGTAAGAATGACAATATTCCTTTTGCAGATATTGCTATTTTGAAAACAACAGAGTCCATAAGTAAACTAAATTTAAAGCAGGCTCGAATTGCAAAAGAATATTTTGATGGAGAAAAAACCCTTTTCACGGGTTTTGGACAAACAGGAGAATTTGAAGATAATTCAAAAGGCATTATAAGATGGGCAGTAGCCACATTAAGAAAGCCAAATCATAATATTTCTTATAATAGTGAAGAGCTTTTATCTTTTGGTGAAGCTAAAATGATTGATAAATCTATAGCACCAACAATAACAGATACATTTATTATTATGAAAAAAGAACATATGTCTTTTGGTCAAACTTGTCACGGAGATTCAGGTGGCCCTCAGTTTGTAAAACGTGGCAATAATTATTCCTTAATTTCAATTACTCAAGGAACGAACTCTAGATTGGTAGGTCCACAATATTGGACTAATAATGACAAATGTACAGCAGATGATTCAAATAATACTTATATATATCCTTATCTTTCATGGATTCTGTCTAAATTAGATGCTGGTGAAAAATTGTTATATTAGATTTCTCTAAATAAAATTCTTTTAAAAATCAATTATATTTTTTTTATAATTGATTTTTTTATTATTATCTATACTTTATTCTTATAAATATAAGGAGAGATGATCATGGAAAAAGCATTTTCTCAGACAAATGAAAAAATTTCAAATTACGCTGTAGATACTTTCAAACCAGAAGATTCTATTTTAAAAGAAGTCAGAGAACGTTCAGCAAAATTAAATATTCCACTCATTCAAGTAAACAATATGGATGGTTTGCATTTAGAATTATTAATACGCATCTCTAAAGCTAAAAAAATTGTAGAAGTTGGTACTTTAGCTGGATATTCAGGAATATGCATTGCAAGAGGAATTCAAAATGATGGTATTTTGCATACCATTGAATTAGAGCAAAAACATGCCGATGCCGCAAAAGAATCTTTTCAAAAGGCGGGCGTTTCTCATTTAATAAAACAACACGTTGGTCCTGGTATCGAAATGTTAAAATCAATTGAAAAAGAAGGCCCATTTGACGCCATTTTTATTGATGCAGATAAGGTATCTTACCCTAAATATTTAACCTGGGCAGAAGACAATTTAAAAGTGGGTGGATTAATTATTGGTGATAATACATTTGCTTGGGGAAATATTTATAAAGAAAATATAGAAGACACAGAATTAAATACAAAAGTAATCGCTTTGCGAGAATTTAATTCACGTCTAGCAAAGAGTCCTAAGTTCAGAAGTACAATTTTACCTACTGGAGAAGGACTCACTGTCGCAATTAAAGTTTCCTAGTTTAATTCTTTATCATTTTTTTTCTTTAAAATTAAAAAATAAAAAGTAAATACCAGAAGAATACTTGAAGCTAACATCACACTTGCCATTGGCAATTGTGATTGTGACTTAAATGCTCCAGATAAATAGCCCGCAAATACTCCAGTCATAATCTCAATAAAGAAAAATAAGCCTGTGGCTACTCCAACCATTTTAGGGAATATATCAATGACACCTACTTGAGTTAATGGGAAAATAATACCAATGCCTATCATAATTATAATTAAAGGAATTAAGATTACAGCCACAGAGGTGAAATTTAATATTGCAAAAACAAATAAAATGCTTGAACCAATTAAACATAAAAAAGTTGCAATAGAAATTAAATTATTTAAAGGAATTTTATTGGACATTTTTCTTGCTAAAACAGTGCCAGATATATAACCAAAAGAGACAAAGCCAAAAATAATTCCATATACAACAGGAGAAACTCCTATAATATCTTGAAAAATAAAAGAGGATGATGAAATAAAGGAGAAGAAAACACACCAAGCAAAAGCAATTGTTAACGTATAACCCATATACATTTTATTTGTTAACATAATTTTATAATTTTTAAATAAATTTACTAAATTTGTAGCTTTTGGATTTAATTCTTTATTTGTTTCTTCTAATTTATAATAAGCAAAAATTAATACTAAAGTAGAAACAATAAATAAAAATACAAAAGAGGAACGCCATCCCCAATAACTTTGTAATGTCCCACCTATAATAGGAGCAATTGCTGGTGAAATAGCCATACCAGTAGAAATATAAGTAAACACTTTAATTTGATCTTTTTTCTCAAAAGAATCACGAACAATTGTTCGTCCAATAACAATTCCACAACATCCGCCTAATGCTTGAAAAAATCTAGCTATAATTAAAATCCAAACATTAGAAGCAAAAATACAAATAAATGTCGAAATGATATATAACGATATTCCACCAAGTAAAATAGGACGCCTACCAAAACGATCTGATAAACAACCACATGTTAACATGGATATAGCAAAACCAATCATATAAAAACTTAATGTTAATTGAATTAATGCTTGTGTCGTATTTAAGTCATTGACCATATGGGGCAGGGAAGGAACATATGTATCAGTTGAAAACGTAGACAAAGAAACAATTAAAATAAGAATAAAAATCTTAAGCGTGCTGGATCGATTTTTCAACTGATATCTCCTCGGAAAGCGCTTGACTACAAAATAACACGCAAAAAATCCATGCAATATCTGCAATAAGTAAATGAATAATTTGCATCCAAACAGGCGCAAGAAGCGCAATATTTATAAATCCAATAAAAATTTGAAGAATAAAAATTCCAGTAATACTAAATGTTAATTTTTTTTGTATTGATGATGAGTTTTTATTTGTCAAACTCCAAGTTGCAAAAACAGTATATATAGCAACAATAACAGCAAAAATAGGATGATATATTCTTAAAGACATTAAAAAATGGGAAGGATTGATTATTTCATGAAAAACACCTTCACCAACAGAATTAGGTTTAAATAATGTATCACCTAATGCTGTAATTGCCCCAGACATACCTACAATAAACATTCCTATTATTATTAAAGAAACAGGTATAAACTTTTTTGTATGTATATTAAATTTATTAAATTTAAATCCAGAAGACCAAGCTGCAGTCAAGGAAATAGAAGCTATTAAAATAAATGTGGCAACTAAATGAAGTGACATGACGATTGCTCTAAAGTATGAAGAATTATTAGCCACTAGTCCAAATATAACTAAACCAGCTCCTAATAACGCTTCAAATACCACAAAACAAAATGCAATAATAGCAGAAATTCGTATTGGATCCTTTTTTTTCGTTACTTTAAAAGCCCAGACTAATAAAATAATAGATCCAATTCCAACGATTCCGCTTGAAACTCTGTGAGTATATTCAATTATTGTATGAAAAGTGGAAAAATTAGGAACAACAACACCATTACATAAAGGCCAATGTTCTCCACAACCTGCACCAGAACCTGTCGCTCTAACGTAAGCTCCACCTAAAATTACATAAAAATTATAAGCAAGAAACGCCCAAGCAAATCGAGAATAGTTTTTCATTTTTATCATAATTTTGTTCCGATGTGTGATTAGGAAGAATATAATAAATAAACATCGGCCAAATAGTAATTAAGAAATTATTGAAAATCAACTTTTGGAATTATAAATTACTAATATAAAAAGTACTTCTTAACTTGTTTTTAAAAGGTCATCAATCATTCCATCAACATCATCTTGCGCTAGTTTTTTATTACGGGGATCAGGTAAAGAAGCGATTAAGGAAAGATAATTTCTATATATTTCATCTTCTTCTGATGAAAATTGTTTTCTTCTTAAATCTCTGTGAAGAAAAGAGTGAAGAATTTCACCACCTTTTCGAACTGCATAAAGAGGGTTTGGATAAAGTGATTCATTTTTAGTTAAGTATTCTACATTAAAAGCACAATTCATCCAGTTTGAAATATCGACAATCGCATTTCGATATTGGTTTTCAGATTCAAATTGTGCTGCACTCATAATACTATTAATTAAATTCGAAATGGTAGCAAATGACTTTTCATCAGGAAGCGGATTTATTTTTTCAGGCTCATAACGACCTAACATAGCAAGAATAAGCCTTATTCTATGCTTAGATTCGCTATATAGATCTTTTATAGAGTCTTTTGAAATTGTTTTATCCGCAGTCAAATTTATTCTCCTAAACAGAGAAAACAAAAGATTCAGATTTAAATCGTCTTTAAGTAACAACTGCAAGCGTAATATCATCTTTAACATGTCTAGGAGGATCAAGACATGATAATTTGCCTAATAATTTTGCCCCTTCTTCTACAACAAGTTTATAAGAGGCAATATCTCCTTGAACCCGAGCAGAAGGGGTTAACCTTAAAAGCTCCGCAGCGTGAAGACTTCCTTCAAAGACACCACTCACTTCAATGACGACCCCTTGAATTTCGCCTTTAATTAAAGCTGATTCTTCAATAATAAGAACATCTTCAGAAATAATCGTTCCTTCCACATGACCCGCTAAACGCGCTTCTCCCTTTAAAATCACTTTTCCTTGAAAAAAAGTTTGACTGCCAAGTAAGGAAAAAGGCACACCTTTATATTTTTTTGAGACATTTTCAATACTTTGAGTGGACGACATAACTTTAGCATCTTTCGCTTTTGAAAACACCTTTACACTCCTAAAATAATAAAATGCGATTTTTTTGAAACTCAAGATAAATACTCGTAATATAAAGGTATAAAAGTGCAGTAAAAGTTGTGAGATACAAAATGTATTAGGACGGTTAAATGACTTACAAAGAATATATTGCCGCAAATAGAGTTTTTAATCATATTCCTGATATGCAAAATATTCCCTATGAACGATTATCTTCTTTATTTCGAGAAAATCTATTAATTTTAAGAAAAAAAGATTGCTATTGTGAAGATGATGTTAAAAATATCCCTAAAATACCAATAATTTACCCTATTTTTCCGACAACCGGAGAAGCAAGCAAAGGCTTTTATAATTCTCTACCATTTGCCTATATTTCATGGTATATTCCATCGAATGCTTTGCCCATTATTGAAGTCATTGAGACCCCTATCCCCTGCAGTGAACTTCTTTTCAATTCGAAGGAAAAAGAAGAAATAGATAAGATCTTAAGCCCAAAAGGGTTAAGCATCATTGGAAGCTATGAAAAAGTAACATTTCCAATTTTAAATACAGGTTTAACTTCTATAAGAAAAAGAGCCTTAAGTAAAATTTTAGAGATTTCCAATAAAAATGCACTTATTTACCTTTCAATTTTTCGAGATATGCCGAAAATACTTGTTGGGGATAGTTTTTCAAGATATCAACAAGGTTTTGAGGTTTCTCAAAATCTGAATGGTTGGGCTTATCAATCGCAAAGAACCATGCCAATAATGTTTCAAAAGAAACTTTATGTTTATACCTTGGATTGCTGGGCGCTTTCAAAAAAAGATTTGATTATTTAAAGGTTCGAGATCCAAAATGAATTTTGTGTGTTACAATTTATTAAAAGTAACTTAAGGAAACTATAATGTATTTTTTATCAAGATTAATTCCAATAAAAACATTGAAAATGTTCCTTATCCCATTATTTAGCTGTGGATTTATTTTATCAAATACTCAAATTGCACTAGCTCAAAGCGGAGGTAATAAAAACGTAACAATTTTATACTCTCAGCAAAATCAAAATAAAAAAAATTCGAATAAAAAAGTCCGTAAAAGTAACAAAAATGTAAAAATAAAAAAATCTTCTCGCTCAAAATCAAAATATAGAAGAAAATTTGAAGAAAATTTTGCAAGAAACGATGCAAAAACAGTATATGTTACGGCACAGCCCGTTTTATTTTCCGCTTATAACGGTTCCTCAATTATAAATCCGACTCGATTTGCTCAAAATACTGTAAAAGTAAAAGCATTTACAGATCCCAGAGAGTCTTTAAATAATAATGGGGCTGCTTTTAATACGCCATTTGGTCAAATTGATTGGCCTGAAGTTGCTTCCAAAATGTTTTTTAAAAATGGAAAAACTTATTCTTACTACAAAAATTTTAAACTTGAATTAACTATTGATCCACAGCTTCAAGATGCTTCCGAAAAGTATTTAAGCCAAACTCGAATTTTAAATGGCTCAACTGCAATCATAGACCCTAAAACAGGAAAAATACTTGCTCTGTCACAAAATGGAGGTAACAGAAATGCTGTTATTTCTGTAAGCTCAAGAGCCCCCGCAGCAAGTTTAATGAAAATTATTACAGCATCAGCTGCCATTGAAAAACGCAATTTGAATCCTTATGATGAAATCGCTTTTCGGGGAGGATGTGGGTCTCTCAGAAATGGAAATTGGCTCGCTGACCCTGCTCGAGATTCTCAAAGATTAACATTTGCTAAGGCTTTTGGCTCAAGTTGCAATACCGCATTTGCAAGAATTGCTTTATATGACGTAGGACTCTCTTCTTTAAAATTTTATGCAGAGAAATTCATGTTTAATAAAGCAATCCCAAGTGATATTAAACTACAAACAAGCATGTTTTTATTACCAGATCCAGATACAGCCACTCCTCAAGAAGTTGCTGAAGCAGGAGCTGGATTTGGCGCTACTAGATTAAATCCTATTCATGCTGCATTATTATCAGCTGCTATAAATAATCGTGGAGTCATGATGGCGCCATTTCTTGTAGAAGCTGCATTTAATTCGGATGGAAGAGAAGTTTATAGAGCAAAACCTATGCAAATAGGTAGAATAGTTTCTCCTCAGACGGCTTTAAAAGTTGAGACCCTTATGCTAGCTACTATTGCCACTGGAACAAGTAGACGCACTTTTCATAAAGCGGGCACACGTGCTGATGCAGATGAAATTGGTGGTAAAACAGGAACTCTACTAGACCCTGAAAATAGAGATGTTCTTTACACATGGTTTAGTGGTATTGCTCCATTAAATAGTCCTAACAGTATTGCTATCGGGACTGTTGTAGCCAGTCCACAAAACTGGGTTGTACGAGCTAGTTCTGTTGCGCAAACGACATTGGCTGATTACTTAAAGTTAGAAAAAAGTGATAGCAGAGTTGCAAGCAGAAGCAATTAACTTAAATTATTAATTTATTAATTATCACTTTAGAAACTTTGTAAATGTAGAGTTTATTTAGTTTTTAAAGTAACATTTAGACAGAATAAAAATGACATCAAATTCTTTTATTGATTTTGTATTCTCTCAATTCCAAGCTACTAATTGGCAAAATGGAATTTCTATTTATAGATCAGGCGGTATTCATAATTTTCAAGCATATGGAGAGTTATTAAGCTGCCGAGTTAAAGCGGGAATCGGAGAAAATTACGAAGTCCGTATGAAAATCCATGCACAAGGACGTTTTGTTCAATGGATGGAATGTACATGCCAAGCCAATAGAAGAAGAGCTGAAAAATGCCAACACTTGGCTGCCTTTTGTATTTTTTTAGATCAAGAGAAAGCAACTTATCTTCAAAAATTAAATTTAGGCACGGGTGGTTCAGAACTCCATTTAAGTTCTGTACATACAAAACCACAAACGATCCCACCACAAGAAAATAAAAATGCTATTTTTAGTGCTGAAGAAAAATGGGAAATTATCAATGATGCAAAACAAGTTTTAGAAAGTAGTAATTTAGAAAATATATTCTCTTCTAACGTAGCAGAACTGGTATCTATCGATATTGATAAAGAAGAACCTTGGTTAAACGCTTTGGTTCAAATTGATAGTACCCGAAAATTAAATTATCGTTTTGGCGTTGATGATACTTGTAAACTTTTATTTAATACAAAATATTCGGAAAAAGCTTCAGCCCCCGTTCAAAAACTTATTAAACATGAAATCGTTGCAAAAAGATATTTTAATATAAAAAATAATGGGAAATCTGGTTTTTTAATTCAAAAAAATATTGCTCTCGTAAAAGATGGTAAAATAATAAAAAAACTTATTATTGAAGATTTAAATCAAATTCATATTGGTAAAATTGGAATATTCATTAAAAAAACTGGATATATTCCATTTGCTGACAAAATGAATAATACGCAAGTTTCAAGATGGCACGAATATCCCAAAACAGGAATTGTTGAAGGAGATACAGCTGCAAGCTTGATTGAAAGTGATTTTTCTCGACTTAAAGAAACAGCAGATATTGTTGTTAGTGATAATTTATCAAAAATTAAAGTTTATAAAAAAATATCTATTCCAGAATTTACCTTAAATAAATCTTTAGATGGTTCTATACTTATTGATGCTAAATTTAATTCAAACTCAGATGAAAAATCAAGTGCGGATACATCTGGTACTTTATACCAAATACTTAAAGCAAGAGCAGAAGGTAGACAGTATCTCGAAACAGACAAGGGTTTTATCAAAATTACACCTGAACTTGATTGGTTAAAAAACAAAGTTCAGGAAGATGGCCAACTAAAACTTTCTACTTTAGAATTTGTTCGTTTTCATGAACAATTTGGATCAGAAAGTAAAGTCAAAGGGAAAGCCGCTGTCATTGAGAAAATCCGATCTGGTTTAATTTCAAGAGATAAACTCCAATTGCCCTCCTTAAAAGAAACAAATTTAGCCCTTAGACCTTATCAAGAAGACGGCTTAAAATGGTTATGGTGGTTATATAATAATCAACTCGGAGGTCTTTTGGCCGATGAAATGGGTTTAGGAAAAACCCACCAAGCCATGGGGCTCATTTCAAGCATTACAAAAAATGAACAGAACTCCATTTCGCTCGTAGTTTGTCCTACAAGTGTTATTGATCACTGGCTTGATAAAATGACGAAATACATCCCTAACGTAACAAGCATCTGTTTTCACGGCCCTTTTCGTAAAAATCATTTATCAAAAATAGATAAATCAAAAAATATTCATTATGCATTTGTTACTAGCTATGGAATTTTACTTCGTGATATACAATTAATTATGCAATTTAAATGGAATTTAGTTGTATTAGATGAAGCTCATTTAGTAAAAAATCAAAGTACGCGCACTTATAAAGCTGCTTGTAAAATAAATAGTAACATGAGGCTCTGCTTAACAGGTACACCTTTAGAAAATGATCTCATGGAATTAAAAAACCTTTTTGATTATATTGCTCCTAGTTATTTAGGCACAGACAATGAATTTAAAAAGAAATATATGCTCAATGACGAAAAAACAGATCCAATTGCAGATATTGAATTACACCGATTAATTCATCCATTTAAAATGCGCCGAAATAAGTTAGATGTTTTAACGGATTTACCTGAAAAAGTAGAAGATATTAGATATTGTCACTTAAATCCTTCACAAAAAAAATTATATAATGAAGCTTTAAATTTAAAAGGCAAAAAATTAATTGACGATCTTCAAAACGAAAAAAATCCAATTCCTTATATCCATATTTTTAGTTTGATTAGTTTATTGAAACAAATATGCAATGATCCTGCAATTATTGATCCACAATATGCAAATGTAGGTAGTGGAAAATTGCAAGTTTTTGATGAATTGCTTAGTGAAGCAATTGAAAGTAATCAAAAAGTTGTTATTTTCTCTCAATATGCAAAAATGGTTTCTAAGCTATCTGAAAGATTAAATAATAAAGGGATAAAACATGTTACCTTAACAGGACAATCTATCAATAGAGGTAATATTGTTAAAGAGTTTCAAGAAAATGATAATGTAAAAGTATTTATTGGTTCCTTATTAGCTGGAGGAACAGGTATTGATCTTACTTCTGCAAGTGTTGTCATTCATTTTGACAGATGGTGGAATGCAGCAAAAGAAAATCAAGCGACAGATCGTATTCACCGTATTGGCCAAATTAGAAATGTCCAAGTTTACAAATTAGTTACCAAAGGAACGCTTGAAGAACGCATAGATGAAATCATCAGCCGTAAAAAAATGATTTTTGAGCGATTTGTAGAGCAAGATGAAGAAGTCTTTAAAAATCTATCTAGAGATGACTTACTACAACTCCTTAAGGCGCCAGTTGATAACAGTGACCTTGGCATTCAAGAAGACGATAGTATAGAAGTATATAATATTTAATTTATTAAAAATAATTTATTATAATCTTATTTAACAATAAAAATCAAAACAATGTCTAAAAAACGGACATTGTTTTTCTTTATTTTAGATACCCAAAAAATTAAATATAAAAACAAAGGGCTCATTGCTTCTTCTATTTATTTAAGGGGAATAAAGCATGATTTCTTCTATTTTAAAAAGAATATTGCACTATAAAAAACACGTTAGAAAAAAAATTTAAATAAATTCAA
>NZ_JBIPMD010000099.1:0-10901 GCF_044369315.1 Silvanigrella sp. | reverse complement strand
CCTTTGTTACTTTTTTTTAAGCAACAATTAACTAACAAATTGGAGCTATTTCTTCAATCTTCACAATATCTTTCTCAACTCTTAACTGGCATTATAAATAATTTATTGATATTTTGCAAACAACTAAATAATTTTAATATTTTTTAATTACTATTTGGAGAATAACATTTATGAAAACACGCGCTGCTGTTGCTTGGGAAGCAAAAAAACCTCTTGAAATTGAAGAAATAGAAATAGAAAAACCAAAAGATGGTGAAGTATTATTAAAAGTTGTAGCATCAGGAGTTTGTCATACGGATGCATTTACACTTTCTGGAGAAGATCCTCAAGGCGTGTTTCCTTGTGTATTAGGACACGAAGGTGGGTGTATCGTTTTAGAATGTGGACCTAATGTTAAAGATTTAAAACCAGGAGATCACGTTATTCCACTATACATTCCTGAATGCGGAAATTGTAAATATTGCGAATCATCTAAAACAAATTTATGTCAATCTATTGCAGCTACTGTTTGGGCAGGTTATATGCCAGATGGCACAAGACGTTTTTCAAAAAATGGAAAATCAATTTACCATTATATGGGTTGCTCCACTTTTTCTGAATATACAGTTGTCCCAGAAATTGCACTTGCAAAAATAAATAAAGAGGCCCCACTTGAAAAAGTTTGTTTACTTGGCTGTGGAGTTACAACAGGTATTGGAGCCGTTCTTAATACTGCAAAAGTTGAACCGGGTTCTACAGTTGCTGTTTTTGGATTAGGTGGAATTGGACTTTCCGTTATTCAAGGGGCTGTTATGGCGAAAGCCTCTCGTATTATTGCGATAGATGTTAATCAAAACAAACAACAAATGGCTAAATTTTTAGGTGCTACAGATTTTATTAATCCTCTAGAAATAAATGGATCAATAAGTGAGTATATTAAAGAAATTACAAATGGAGGCGTTGATTATTCTTTTGAATGTATAGGAAATATTCACGTTATGAGAGATGCTCTTGAATGCACTCATTTAGGTTGGGGTGTTTCTACTGTAATTGGTGTTGCAGGAGCTGGAAAAGAAATATCGACTCGCCCCTTTAATTTGGTTGTAGGAAGAACTTGGAAAGGGACGGCATTTGGAGGAGTAAAAGGAAGATCTCAATTGCCTGGTTATGTGGATCGCTATTTATCAGGTGAAATAGAACTAGATAAAATGATAACACATAAAATGCCACTAGAAGAAATAAATAAAGCATTTGAATTAATGCACCAAGGAAATAGCATTCGCACAGTAATTTTATTTTGATAATTAAAAAAATAAATAAATTTAAATTAGAAAGAATAAAATATTTATGGAAAAAATAGAAAGTATTAAAGAATTTGGAGGATATTTAAATAGATATACTCATTATTCCAAGGTCTGCAATTCGAATATGACATTTTCTGTTTACTTACCACCCCAAGCTCAATTTGAAAAATTACCATCATTATATTGGCTCTCTGGATTAACCTGTACAGATGAAAATGCGCGCTCAAAAGCGGGGGCTCAACGTTATGCAGCGGAATATGGACTAGCTATTATTTTTCCCGACACAAGTCCTCGTGGAGACGATGTCCCTGATTCAAAAGAAAGATACGACCTAGGTAAAGGCGCTGGATTTTACATCAATGCCACCCAAACGCCCTGGAATGAATATTATAAAATGTACGATTATATTACTCAAGAATTACCAATAATAATTGAGGATAATTTTCCTCAATTAAATTCAAAAAAATCTATATCCGGACATTCCATGGGTGGGCATGGAGCCCTTATTTGTGCATTAAAAAATCCTGACCTGTTTACTTCTGTCTCTGCGTTTGCTCCAATTTGTAACCCAATAAATTCTCAATGGGGAAAAAATTGTTTTAGCGCTTATCTTGGAAAAAACGAATTAGTTTGGAATGATTATGATGCAACATGTTTAATTCTCAATGGTAAAAAAGTAAAAAATATTTTAATTGATCAAGGAACGTCTGATGAATTTTATCATCAGAAACAATTATTACCTGAAAATTTTATTGCAGCATGTAAAAAAGAAAATCAATCTTTAAATCTACGTTTTCAAGATGGTTATGATCATAGTTACCATTTTATTTCTTCATTTATTCGAGATCATATTATATATCATGCAGAATATTTAAAATAAAATTTATTCTAATTCTGTACCATTACCTAAATTTTCACCATCATCAAATTGAGATAACCAAGAGACAACTGTCGGATTAAATTTAGTTAAGCCTTTATACTCAATTAAATCAGGATGTAAATTTTTTAATACCCTATGTAATCTTTTACCCCAACGAGGAAATGATTTGATATCATTTAAACTAATTAAGTAACAGCGAATTGCAAATAAAATACAATTGCTTTTTGGTAATCTATATAAACTTTGTAACTCAACTCTTAAATAAACAAGTTCTCCTACATTAGAAAAATTTATATTATTACGATCCGTCCCCCAAAAAGGATAATTTTCTGGGGAAGTGTCTAATCTTGGATGAATAGTCATTGTCCAATTTAATCTTCTTACTGGAGAGGATTGCTGCAAATTCAAAAGATATTTTAAAGCTCTATCCATAATTCCCAATTCACTTACACGGGGTACAGGACCATGCCATTCTTGCCAAGACATACCAATATCAAAAGCCAATGACCAATCAGCTTGAGAAGTTACAAATCCAGCATCAGCATAAAGTGTTTCATTTCTTTGATCTAGCAAAACAAAATCACCTTGAATTTGTCGCCCCATATATTCAAAAGGTTCCATTGGTAAAGAATATTTATCACCGAAAATAAATGTATCTTTAATTCCTAAAATTTTATTTTCCCAAGTCCATTTGTCTTCATTTTTTTTGAGAGAAAAATAATTTGGATAATCTTGCGCTAATGAGTTCATAGTTAATTCAACAAAATCCCATTGAGCTTCAGACATATGAGGCAAAGATTCATATCTTCCAGGATCATCTTTTAATGTAATTTCTTTATCCTTACATTCTGATATATAATGCTCATCTATATCAAATTTAAATTCATATACCGAGTCTTTTTTTTCCTTTAATATGCGGCTCTATATTTACAGAATAATTATAATTATCTTCTGCAAATGGAAAAGGAAATCTTTTTATTGACTCCTTTGAGTTTCTAAAAGAATAATCATCTCTAAAAGTTTCATTTTTAAAAATTAAACTCATAATAATTTACCTACTTTAATTAAACTAAATTTTAAAAAAATCAAATATTTAAAATTAAACTACTTGAATTCGCCCTAGAAACACAAGGTAATATTTTTTTTCCTAAATTTTTTTCAATCTCAGTTAAATAATTATCATTGTGATAAACTATTCCATCATTTTCAATAATCTCTAACTCACATTTTCCACAAGAACCACCTCGGCATAAGTAGTCAGCTTTCACTCCCGCATTTTCAATAGCTTCAAGTAAACTTATCTCTGAATCAACAATAATTTCCTTCTTTGATTTTGCTAAGTAAACATTAAAAGCTTCCCCCACAGGTGGCGATATAAATTGTTCGCTATGAATATGATTTGAAGGCCAGCCTAAATTTATTGCGATATTTTTTAAAACACAAATCATAGATTTGGGACCACAAACATATACATGTGTCCCTAGTGGTTGATTCTTTAATATTTTTTCAAAATCCATAAACTCATTGTTTTCATCACAATATAAATTTACATGATTTTTATATGTTTTCTTTATTTCATTTACAAACGCACCAAGATTATTTGACCTAAATGAATAATGAATTTCAAAATTTAATTTACTTTTATTTAATTCATACAATTGAGAAATAAAGGGAGTTATTCCAATACCACCTGCAATTAAAATATGTTTCTTAGCCTTTTTAAAAAGAGGAAAAAAATTTACAGGATAGGAAATTTTTAATTCCGATCCAATAAAAATTCTTTCATGCATAAAAAGAGATCCGCCTCTTGATTTTCCTTGTTTAAGAATGGCTATCTTATATATTTTTGTATCAAATGGAGAACTCATCAATGAATAAGGATTTTTAATCAATCTATTTTCTAAGTTCATTGAAACGACAATATGACTTCCTCCAGAAAAAGATGGTAATTCAGAGTTATTTTTATTCATTAATGTAAATTGCTTTACAAGTGGCGTTACATTTTGAATATCAACAACTTCTACGGCAATATTTTTCATGGATATATTTCCTCTATTTCTGGTAAATCATAAGGGGATTCTGCATTAGCCATTACTCCCATATATGCACCAAATCGACGAGAAAAATGCTCTCGTATAAATAACATCCTTCCACATCCATAGCATTTTATAATATTTTCTTTAATATCATTTGTAATAACTTTACAATGCACACAGTAAACTGATCGAGCCAAAGTATTTGCTAATTCTTTTATAATATTTGAATCATCATAAGCAAATTTATCTGCAATTTTTGAAATAGTCCAAATAAAATTTTCAGATCCTACAACATAAAGACTTAAACCCATAAACATTTCATGTAGTATATCATATAATTTTTTATAAATATTATCATCATTTTCAAATATATAAATTTTTTCACATGAAATTTTTTGAATTAAGTTTACATAATTTTTTTCGTTTTTATAATTCGTTGAATAAAGTATAATTGTAGGTTCTTTAGGCGATTTTATTTGAAACATCTTAAGAATAGACATTGCTCCTATACCTTGAGCAATTATCAAATGAAATGAGGCTTTATCATTCCATATTAAAGAAGAATAAATCGGTTTACTTTTTATAGAATATCCTCGTTCCATAATTTTATATCCAAATTATTAAAAATTATATTTATTTGTATTTTTAAATTTAAGATCTTGGACGTTTTTTTTCAGGATCATAAAATGGAAATTTTACAATTTTAGCTGGAATTCTTTTTTGATACCCATCCAGTTTTCCCACTTCTATAATTCTCCCCTCATCACTAAATTCTTTAGCAATTCTACATAAAGCAATATTTTTTCTTAAAATAGGCGAACGAGTTGCACTTGTTATAATTCCAATTTGATTACGCCCTGCATGCACACAGTCACCATGAACCGCAATTTCATTACCTTCTAATTCGAGGCCAACTAAAACTTTTTGCGGAAATTGTTTTCTTCTTTGTAATGCTTCTTTTCCTATAAAATCATCTTCTTTTTCTAAATTAACCGTAAATCCAATTCCTGCTTCAAAGGGATCAATTTGATCATCAAATTCATAACCCGCAAAAATCAATCCAGACTCAATACGCAACATATCTAAGGCTGAAAATCCTAATGGAACCATTCCTTTTGGATTTCCGCTTTCCCAAATGGAATCCCATATTTTTAAAGCATGTTGAGGATGACACCAAATTTCGTATCCTAATTCTCCAGAATAACCGGTTCTTGATACAATTAAAGGAACACCATTTGCATCACCAATTCTTCCAATTGTAAATCGAAACCATTTTAATTCTTCAACGGTTGATTGATCTATTTTTGTCCAAATAATATTTTTTAAAATTTCTCTACTTTTAGGTCCTTGAATAGCTATATTATGTATTTCTGGAGTTGATGTTTTAATATAAACATTTAGATCCATTTTTTGAGCTTGTTCCCTTAGCCAAAGACCGGAATAATCACTACCACATATCCATCTAAATCCATTTAAACTCAAACGAAATAAAGTACCATCATCTAACATTCCACCTGATTCGTGACACATTGCGGTGTATACAACTTGACCAACTGACATTTTTCTAATATTTCGAGTTAACGTTTTTTGTAAAAGAGTTTCTGCATCGGGTCCTATAATCTCAAACTTTCTTAATGCAGATAAATCCATAATCACTGCATTTTCGCGACAAGCATAATATTCTTCTATTGAACCCAATCCGGTAAAACATGTCGGCAACCAAAAATTTCGATATTCCATAAAAGATCTTGTCAGCAAAGATGTTTTAGGATGAAATGCTGTTTCCTGAGTGAATTGAGGAACAGAATCTGGTGTCATACGATATGCAATTCCTTTCGATATAGTTTTTTTAGGTGAATAAACCCTGACGCAAATTTCAGTCGGGTTCCAACCATTAGCTGGATCAATATCGTCAGGACATGAAGAAGAAGCACATACAAGATCTTTAAGAGCCCTTAAAAGAACATAATCCCCAGGTCTAGACCAGGGCTCATCCAAAAATTGCACCGAATTCTTATCATATTTTGTATTATAAAAGAAATTAATTGCAGGCCAACCTGGTCGAGATTTAATAAAATACTTTTCCAATACAGAATTAAAGTTATCAGAACAATTATTATGTCCTGGATAGCCTTGATCTTCATAATATTTAGAAGAACATGCCAATGCAAATGAATCATGATGTCCAACTGTATCCTGAATCACTTCAAGCATAGGTTGAAATTCTTTATCAAAAAATTTTGAAAAAAGACCTGGCATTGGGTGTGCTAATCCCATTAAAGTCCTTGTTGCAGTTAAATCTATTCCAAGTTCAATTCTATTATTTATTGCATTGCGATCAAATGCCAAAAAATCGGAACACTGTTTACCAAAAACATCTATTACTTGTATATAATCACCAGATAAAACTTCATATGAAATTGCTGTTCCTGGTTTAATAAAAGTCTCAAATTTTGGCTCAAACAAAGCTTCGGGTAAATAATATTCGATATTATTAATATTTAATTTATTTCGTTTTATCTCAACGATTAATTCAGTAGAAGGATTTTGATCACTTATTTCCATTAGGTTTCCACATGATACCAATATACAATAAGTAGAATTTTTTGAAATAAAATTTTCGTTTCTTCCTGGTGTTCCAAAATAAAAATCATTTTCTAGTAATTTTATTGAAAAATATTTATCTAATATAATTTTATTTTGCGCAATAAATGAATTTATTTTTTCATTTTCACAAATGGTAGATTTAATAGACTCAGTTATTTTAGATCTTTTTTTATTACCATTTAATCCTAATAAATTAAGAGCATCGTCCAATAGAAAATCAAATGCTAATAAATCACAACACTGTCCACCTTCAGGATCAGTTACAATGAATTGATCTCCTTCATAAAGAGTAAACTTAAATGCTTCACGACCTTTTATTCGATATCGTTCTTGATTATTTTTTTTTGTCATTTTAATAAACTTTGAGTTGAATAACGTCAATTATAGATACAATATACCACTGATATCACAGCTAATAATTAAAGGCAAGAAACATACTCATTTATCTTGTTTATTTATTTAATTTGTATTTTAATATAAAATATAATTTTTTCTTTTAAAATTTTCTAAATTTTATTTGATAAATAATTCATTTTTTTCTTCTTAAAGATTCCCAATCTTCATTTTTCATCGCTTTTAAAAAATTAAATTCACCCGCACCTTGTAACCATTCACCACCATCAATCGTAACAACTTCTCCATTTATAAATCCAGCGTAATCTGAAACTAAAAACGACGCCAAATTTGCTAATTCAATATGTTCCCCATGTCTTCCAGTAGGATTTTTACTTTCTAATATTTTTCCTAGATCTGCATTAGGTACAAGACGATCCCATGCCCCTTTTGTAGGAAATGGACCTGGGGCAATCGCATTCATTCTAATTCCCCGATCACCCCATTCAACTGCTAAACTTCTCGTCATCGCTAACACTCCAGCTTTTGCCATTGCAGAAGGAACGACATATGCAGAACCTGTCCAAGAATATGTTGTTACTATACTTAATACATTTGCTTTTAACTTATTTTGTAACCAACGCTTGCCACAAGCAAGAGTGACATATGTTGTTCCATGAAGAACAATGTCTAAGACAATATCTACAGCTCTATGAGATAAATCTTCGGTACGTGATATAAAATTTCCTGCTGCATTATTTAATAGAATATCAATTGGTCCGGTTGACCAAATATCATCAATCATTTTTTCCACAGCCTGCGGATCTCTTACATCACAAACTTGATAGGAAGCTTTATCTTTATATTTGGAATTGAACTCTTGGCACGTTTCCTTTAAAATTTCTTCTCTTCTGCCACAGATTACAACATACGCCCCTAAAGATAAAAAACGCTCAGACATGCTTTTACCAAGCCCGGTTCCACCACCCGTAACTAGAATTTTTTTTGAACTTAGTAGATCTGGAACAAACATAATTTCCCCCATTGATTCTTGAAACGTAAAGATTTTCACCTTGCGAATATAAATGAAGAATATAGCTTCAACAATATTTAAGATTTTGAATTTTTATTTAAATCCTCTGTTGAAAATAAAGGCATAATAAAATATCTTTTCGAATTTTTACAATAATGAATTGTTAAATCGTATTTTATGAAAGTAATTCGAGCTCTTTGCACTATTTTTTCAAGGCATATCCTTAAGCTTTCTTTCCTATTTATAGATGAAGTTAAATAATTTTCATAAAAATAACTTAACATTTCCTCTCTTGTTAAACCTGCTGGATATTCTGAAAGAAGTCTCATTAAACGCGCTGGCTCTCTTGATGATTCAGAAGGTGATACAAATTCAACATAGCTAAGACAAAGCTTAATCCATCTTTTTGAGGCATATGCCGATTGAGCAACTTCTTTTAATGCCATTTCTAAAGGAATTTGCAATTTAGAAAAATATTCGCTTTTTCGATTCAATTTTGTTTTTTTCTTTTTACACATTCCAAAACTTAATTCCTGTCTCAATAAACTATTTTTATTTTTTATATTTAAATCTAAGTTAGTCATAATCACCCAATCATATTGTTAAATGTGAACCGATTTCTGGAAAGATTTAGAAATAAATCTCTCTTAATTGAGTGGTAATGCAAGAACTATGCCAAAAATTTTTTGATATTTTATTTAATAATTTCATATATATAAAATTAAGACCTCTAAATAGAGGTCGAAAAACGCCTGACTTTAAATCAATTTTTTAAAAAAACGCCTGATTTTCATACGATGCACTTAAATTAGATAATTTTTTTAATTAGTTACATCTTCATAAAAAGATTTTTTTTGACTGAATTTCAATCCATATTTATTTTGAATTTAATTTGTAATTTTAGAATCTTAAGATGTGAATTTTTTAAATAATATAAAAAAAAGAGCCCACAATTTAATGTGGACTCTCTTTTTAAATTCTTTTTAACTTACGCAAAATTGAATTTTATTGTTGTTCGTAGCTCTTAAGTTCTTCAGCAGAAACATAACGGCTAGAAATACGTGCAGCTTTACCACGAAGTTTACGAATATAGTAAATTCTTGAACGACGTACTTTACCACGTACTTTAACATCAACATGGTCAATAAGTGGAGAATGAACATAGAAGTTACGTTCAACACCAATACCGCCAGAAGACATTTTACGAACTAAAAAGGTAGAATTTATTGTCCCTTTACGGAAACGAATTACTGTACCTTCAAAAGACTGAAGACGGTATTTAGGAGTTCCGTCTTTTTCAGCACCTTCTTGGATTTTAACCCAAACGCAAACTGTATCACCAGCTTTAAAGCTTGGTAATTGTTTTGCACGCATGTGCATGGATTCAAAAGATTTTAAAATAGGATGTTTCATTAGTATCACCTATAGCGAGAATTGCCTTAAGTCGGTTTCTCTAAAAAAATTCAAAAAAAATAACCGAAATGGTCGGAGCGACAGGACTTGAACCTGCGACCTCTTGCACCCCAAGCAAGTGCGCTAGCCAGGCTGCGCTACGCTCCGAGTCCAAGACAATAATTACTTAGATAAAGCAGCCATTGACTTTTTAACAAGAGTTGCAAACACAGCATCATCATGAACAGCTATTTCAGATAGTTGTTTACGATCAAGCGTGATATTTGCTTTTTTCAAGCCATTCATGAATTTGCTGTATGGCAAACCATGGGATCTGGAAGCTGCGTTAATACGTTGAATCCAAAGTGAACGAAAATCACGTTTTTTAACTTTACGGTCACGATAAGCGTAACAAAGTGCTCTACGAACAATTTGAATTGCAGTACGGTAAAGTCTACTACGAGCTCCACGATAGCCTTTAGCTAACTTAAGAACTCTTTTATGACGACGACGAAGTTTAAAGCCACGCTTTACACGAGCCATTGTATGACCTCCTAGAGAATGATGGCGCTGTCTGATTTAGACAAACCTTAGATAGCCATTCATCTGTTTAAAACAAACTTACATATACCAAATCTAACTAAATAGATGTGTGTTTCATGGACTTTTTAATTTCCAAAGGCTTAATGAACAACCTGATAATTATAATCCGTTAGGAATACAACGAGAAACTAATCTTGAACTTTCAGCACGCATAATTTTTGCTTTTTTCAAGCGATTTTTGCGACTACGGTTCTTAGAACCTGCCTTGTGTTGCTTGCCAACATGTGGAACCTTAACAAGACCAGTTGCTGTTAACTTATAACGTTTAGCAGCAGACTTTTTATTTTTAATCGCCTTGTTAACTTTCCCTTTTGACTTAGCTATTTTGGCTTTAATTTTAGCTTTTGACTTTGCCATACAATAAATCCTTCAACTGAGAAGAGACAAAAAACAGAAACTTCTTATAACACTGCTTCAAATAAAATCAACTATTATCTGTAAAGAAATAAGTAGGATAGTTAGATAATAGACAATAATAAACCCCGAATAGAATTGCTTCTTTCGGGGTTTTAAATTTAGTGGTGGGTCCGCCCGGATTCGAACCGGGGACCACTTGCTTAAAAGGCAAATGCTCTACCGACTGAGCTACGAACCCACTAAAGGGAAAATTAAAAGGCTGCGCAGAGCTACTCTCCCACACCTAAGGGTGCAGTACCATTGCCGCAGGCGGGCTTGACTTCGGAGTTCGGAATGGGATCCGGTATTTCCCCGCCGCAATCAGCACAGCCAAAACT
>NZ_JBIPMD010000098.1:0-10937 GCF_044369315.1 Silvanigrella sp. | reverse complement strand
TCCTGTAACAACCATTTTTTCCATGTTTCTACAGTCTTAATGAATTTTTTATCCTCTTGGACTTTAGCTAAATCCGCAAGCCAGCCTCCAATCATTTTGTCCTCTTGAAACACTTTAACGCTCTTTTTAAGCGGCTTATATTTAATTTTATAAAGTTTCGTTGGCACTTCCCCTTCATAAAAAGAAGCCAAAGCAAACTCTGGGGGAACTCCAATTTCTTTTGCAAGCAAAGTTGAAATGCAACGGATCACTTCTGCTTGTGAAGCATTTTCATTGCCTTTTGCTGTAAGCTCCTCAAAGGAATAAACTACAGCCTCTGCTAAGTATTTTTCTAAGTTTTCCACATCATTAGCCATAACCACTGGTAATGCATAGCTTAAAAACCCTCTCCAGAGTTCTCTATCGCGGGCATGAGAAGAGTCGGAATAAGCTGAGACTCCTGTTAAATCAAGATCTAACTTTTCCATGAGAAAGACCTCCATCAAATTCTATTTTCCACTTCTCTCCCTTTCGGTCATGTTCTATGTTAGCTAAGCGTAGGGGATTGCCCCTCGGCAAAAACTGCATTTAACCAGGGAACACAAATGGCATTTATAGTATTTGAAGGTGGCGAAGGTGTTGGAAAAAGCACTCAAATAGAACTTCTTTTTACAGCCATAAAACAACTTGGCATTCCTTGCACCTTAACGCGAGAACCCGGTGGCACTCCCTTTGCCGAAAGCATTCGCTCTTTATTCAAGCAAATAGATACTCATAATGATGCACCTCTCCCTCTCACAGAACTTTTGTTGGTATCAGCTGCCCGCGCACAACATATTCATAAAGTGATTCAACCCGATCTTAAAAAAGGTCACTTTGTTTTATGTGATCGGTTTTTAGATAGCACATATGTGTATCAATGTATTTTAGGCAATATTGATAAAGAAATTGTTGATAATATTTCAAAACAAATTATCGATAATTTAATGCCTGATCTCACATTTGTTTTTATTGCTGACCCAAATACTGCAGTCAAACGTATCCATAGTGAAAAACAACGACAACAAGATCGAATGGACTCCTTGCAACAAAATATTCATTTTTTAATTAAAGATGGTTATCTTAAAGTTTTAAATACTCCATTTGCATATCCTAATGGTAAAGTACCAAAAAGAATCCTCATCAATGCAAATTTATCGATTGAAGAGATTTTTGAGGAAATAAAACAATCCATCTTGACTCATTTAGGAATTACAATATGAATTCATTTGAAGAGTTCATGAAAAATATTCAAGATTACAAGCATCACGCCCTTCTCTTAGTCTGTAGACAATTTGAAAATATGAGTTTTCCAGAAGAGCATTTTAAAACACTTGTAAAAGAAATTTCAGGAGTCGAGCTTTTTCAAACAAATGATGTTTCTCTTTTTGATATCGCCGCTAGTCATAATGATATTTTTATTGCCGATAGAACACGCAAAATTTTACGAATAGAAGACTTAGCTAAAATTAAAGAATTGGTTCTTTATCAACCCTCGGAAGGAAAAAGACGTTTATTTTTCATCGAAAATTGCGAAAGAATGAACACAAATTCAGCAAATGCTCTTTTAAAGTCTTTAGAAGAACCTCAAGCAAAATCTATTTTTATCCTCACGACAAAAAATCTAAGTCTTGTACTTCCCACGATTTCGAGTCGCTGCCAAAAAGTTTTTATTCATTTTAAAGAAATTTCGAAAAAAAGCATTCTTGATATTGTCTCTCAAGAAGATTTTAATTTAATAAAGTTACAAATAGATTCCTTTAAAAATTTCATGCCAAATCTTGTAAATTCACTTCAAGAAAAAGAAACCAAAACCGTAACTTTAAATGACATAAAAAGTGTTATTGAAATATCAGAAAAACTCTCAAAAGAATATCAAGCAAATTTGTTACAAGACTTAATTGTTTTGGCTACAAATGAAAGATTAAAAAAAGACCCTTCTTTTCTCATTATTGCAAAATCTATTCTCGCCAATGTAACAGAATGGAAAAATGCAGAAACACTGAATCCATCTAGTCAATTATGGTTAAATAGAATTTTCTTAGGTTACAAACTGAATTAGAATAGTTGCAATTCTCTTAATTACAAGTCAATATTTATTGGCAAAAAAATTAGGGGAATATAAATGCGTACTATTCAACTCCATATTCGATCGTCATTACCAAAAAATTTAGAGCCACTATGGGATCTTGCTCGCAATGTTTGGTGGTCTTGGAACAGCAGCGCTATTAATTTATTTAGAAGAATAGATCCTCAAGAATACGAAGCAAGCGGGCCCTGTCCTTTAAAGTTATTAAATACATTACCTTCATCCACATGGGAAAGTTTAAAAGAAGACAATGGTTTTTTAGAACATTTAAATGAAGTTTATAATGAGTTTAAATATTATTTAGAAAATGGTGTTACAAAAGTAACAGACTATAACTCTGCAAATAAAATTGCTTATTTTTCAATGGAATTTGGATTACATGAAAGTATTTTATTATATTCTGGAGGGCTTGGAGTTTTATCAGGAGATCATTTAAAAACAGCAAGTGATCTTTGCTTACCTCTAGTTGCGGTAGGATTATTTTATTCTGAAGGTTACTTTAGACAAAATTTAAATAATGAAGGCTGGCAAAATGAAAATTATGACCCAAATGATCCCTTTTATTTGCCAATGCAACTCGTAACAGAATCAACAAATAAACCTTTATTAATAGATGTTAATATTGCTGGTCAAACTGTTTATTCACAAATATGGAAATTAAATGTTGGAAGAATTCCACTTTTTTTATTAGATACAAATGTAAGAGAAAATTCTCATGAAAGCAGAAATATCACTTCAAGACTTTATTCTGGTGGCCAAGAGCTGCGAATTCAACAAGAAATTGTTTTAGGTATAGGTGGCATTAAAGCTCTTCAAAAATTAAATATATCTCCAGCAGTTTATCATTTAAATGAAGGGCATTCCGCTTTTTTAACATTGGAAAGAATTTCTCAATTTATTCAAAAAGGGTTAAATTGGCAAGAAGCATTAATTGCAACTAAAGGAACACAAATATTTACGGTTCATACTCCTGTTCCAGCTGGAAATGATGCTTTTCCAATTCACATGTTATCAAAATATTTAGGAAATATTTCTGAAAAATATGGAATATCAGATGAAGAGTTTTATAATTTAGGACGTTCTCCAGATAATCATTCTGAATTTTCTATGCCTGTTTTTGCATTAAGGACAAGTGGACACCGAAATGGAGTCAGCCAGCTGCATAAAAAAGTTTCTAAAAAAATTTGGAAACCATTATGGCCGACACTTACAGAAAATGAAATTCCAATTAATGGAATTACAAATGGAGTACATACCCGCACATGGCTCTGCAATGAGCTTGTAGAGTTATTTGATTTTTATCTAGGCAAAGGCTGGGACGCAAAATTAAATGAACCAAATATTTGGAAGAGAGTCGAAAATATTCCGAATTCAGAACTTTGGAATGTACATCTTAATAGAAAAAGTCGATTGATTTCTACAATACCTAAATCAGAACTATCAGCAGAATATTTAACCATAGGTTTTGCTCGACGATTTGCGAGTTATAAAAGAGGTCATCTTATTTTTAGAAATATTGACCGCCTAAAAAAAATATTATTAAATTCGGAAAAACCAGTACAACTTATTATTTCAGGAAAAGCACATCCTGCAGATAATTTAGGAAAAGAAATCATTCAAAAAGTTGCCAAATCAATTCAAAATGAAAAATTAAGCAGCCGAATTATTTTTCTTGAAAATTATGATATGCACATAGCACAAAAACTTGTGAGAGGCGTTGATGTTTGGTTAAATACACCAATTCGTCCTTTAGAAGCTTCTGGAACCAGCGGAATAAAAGTGGCCTTAAATGGTGGACTAAATTTTTCTATATTAGATGGATGGTGGGATGAGGCATTTGAATCTGATCTTGGCTGGAGCATTGGAACCCGCGAAGAAGTTTTAAATGAAAATAATCGTGACGATCGAGATGCAGTAAGTTTATATAACACGTTAGAATATGAAATTATTCCTCTCTATTATAGCTCTAAAATACCTACAGAGTGGATAGAAAAAATGAAAAAATCTATTTCTGTATTAACTCCAAAATTCAGCGCTCACAGAATGCTTGCGGATTATATTTCTAAGTCATATTTACCTGCAGCAAAATTTCATGAAAATTGGTCAATTCATTCAGATGGGCAAATTGAATCACTAAAGAAACACATTAAAAATGTTCAATTTTTAAAAGAAAAATGGAAAGATGTTCAAATTACAAGAACAGAATTAAAACCATCTGACACGGTTATTGTTGGTGAAAATGTTTCTTTACAATTAGAAGTTCATTCTCCATTTCCAGAAAATTGGTTAGAAGTTTCTTTAGTTCTTGAAAATTCGGATAATAAGTATGGTATTCATGATAGAAAAGATGTTAATTTAGTTTTTGTAGAGACAGATCCAATGCATAATCAATTTATTTATGCGATAGATCTTGAAACAACAAATCCAGAAATTAGAACATATACAATTCGAGTTTGTCCAAATCCAATAATTTTTCCAGAACATCTTGATTTAGATTTAGTTGCAAGATAATTTTTTAAATCATTTAACGTTACATTAAATAATGATAACATACGGCGGGATTCATGAAAATATTAATGCTAGGTTGGGAGTATCCTCCAATGATTTCAGGGGGATTAGGGACAGCAACTGAGGGATTAATTAATGGTTTAATAAAAATGGGCAATGAAGTAACACTTATTTTGCCTTATTTTCCACATCTAGTTAAAATACCAGGATTGAAAATAGTTAGCCCAGAAAATCCCTTTGTCTTAGAAAAAAATGAAAAATTAGACTTTCAAGAAAATTTAATAATTAAAAAAACGAACGATTCTATCACCGCTGTAAATAAAACATATAATGAAATTAAAAATTCAATACAAGAAAAACTAAATACTCACAAAAATTCTCACTATAATTATAAAATAGATGATAAAGAACTTTCTTTTTCCGAAAAGAAAAAAATTGAATTAAATTTAAAGAAAATACATGACTGCATTATTACCCTTAATGAAAACAAGGAAAATTATAATAATACAAATATAGATTTATCCTTTTCAAGAAACGCTTCAATTAATGAAAAATGCTACATTGTGGGTCTTTTAGCTTTAGATGTTTTGAGTAAAGATGAAAATTATCAAGTTATTCATGCAAATGATTGGATGACTTTTACAGCAACCCAAATGATAAGAAATAAATACCAAATACCGATTGTAGCTCATATTCATTCCACTGAAATTGACCGTTCTGGCGAAATAAATAATAATAAAAATATTTTGGAAATTGAAAAAATGGGAGTATCCATTTGTGATATCGTCATTGCAGTTTCCGAATACACAAAAAACTTATTAATAGAAAAATTTAATATCCCATCTGAAAAAATTAAAGTTGTCTATAATGCAAATAATTATCAACATGTTCAAAACTCATATGAAAACTCAAATCCTGTTTCAGATAATTCTGAAGAAGAAATAAAACCAGTTGTTACTTTTGTAGGTAGAATTACCTTTCAAAAAGGCCCTTCCTATTTTGTTTTAGCAGCAGAAAAAGTTATAAAAGAAAACCCAAATGTTATTTTCAAAGTTGTTGGCACAGGAGATCTTCTTCCAGCAATGAAACAATTAACCTGGGAACTCGGTATTCATAAAAATTTTCAGTTTGAAGGATTTTTAAATTCAACTGGAGTTCAATTAGCTTTACAATCTTCCGATTTATTTATTATGCCTAGTGTCTCTGAACCTTTTGGTATTGTTGCTTTAGAAGCCATTGCTCAAAATATCCCAATTATAATTTCAAAACAGTCTGGTGTCTCCGAAGTTCTAAATCATGCAATGAAAGTAGACTTTTGGGATATTGATCTTATGGCTGATAGAATTCTAAGTATTTTAAAGTACAATCCTATGAAAAAAGAAATGATCACAAATTCAATTCAGGATTTAAATAATCGAACATGGCTTCATTCTGCACAATCACTTATTTCCGCTTATTCCGAAATTAATTGAAAGGATCTTAAATGGTAGCGATTTGTTTTTACTTTGAAGTTCATCAACCTTTTCGAATTAATCATTATAGAATTAAAGATATAAGTAAACATAATTCATATTTTAACGATTCTTCTAATAAAAGCATTTTTGAAAAAGTAGCAAAAAAATGCTATTGGCCAGCAGGTCTTTTATTAGCTTCTTTATTAAAAAGACATCCCAACGATTTTAAAGTAACGTTTTCTATGTCTGGAACCTTTTTAGAGCAATGTGAATTATATGATCCTAAACTTTTAGAGCTTTATCAAGATATTATTTCGTTACCTAATGCTGAAATTATTTGTGAAACATCTCACCATAGTTTAGCAGCATTATGGGATGAAGAAGAGTTTTTTTCTCAAATTAAAATTCAAAAAAATAATTTAAAAAAATTATTTAATGTCGAACCTAAAGCATTTAGAAACACGGAATTAATTTATTCAAATAACATTGGCAGATTAATTCATAAAGCAGGATTTCAAGTTTGTTTACTTGAAGGTTGGGAACCCTTTATTCCTGAAGGCTGGAATACGCATCATGTTTTTCATCATCCTGAAATCTCAGAATTAAAATTATTACCTAAAAGCTACAAATTATCTGATGATTTAGCTTTTCGATTTTCAAACCGAGGCTGGGAATCTTGGCCATTAACAGCAGATAAATACCATTCCTGGCTAGAAAAACTTTTAGATGGAAACCATGAATTTATTGGACTTTTTATGGACTACGAAACTTTTGGGGAACACCAATGGGCTGATACTGGAATATTTGAATTCCTAGATCATTTTGTAACAAATATGGCTTTTGATTCCCGTTTTCAATTTATGACTGTGAGCGAAACAGCGCAAAATTTTTCTTCACGAGCGCCCATGAATGTCGATCGTCCGCTAAGTTGGGCTGATATGGAAAGAGATATTTCTGCTTGGTTAGGTAACAGAATACAAGAAGACGCCATTCAACGAGTTTACAAATTAAAAAATGATATCATGCTACTTGATGATAAAGAATTAACAGAAGAGTGGCGTAAGTTATTAACCAGTGATCATTTTTATTACATGTGTATTAAATGGTCTAGTGATGGAGATGTGCATAAATACTTTAGCCCTTTTGACAGTCCCTACGAAGCCTACCTCGATTATGTCAATATATTAGAAGATCTTGAAATTAAGTGTGCTGAAAAATTAAGAATTAAAAATTTAGCGCAAAAAAATATTGAAATATGGAATAAAGAAACAGCTGGAGAAATTCTAGAATGCGAGAAAACTACTCAAGCATCACAGCCTCGGAAAAGCTCCTTGCCTGTCTCGGGGAAGATGGTCAATTAAAGGGCTTATTTTGGCCCTTTAAAGATAGTAGGCATTCCCATTTAAATTTTTCGATTTGCGGTTTAGTTATTAATGGAGAAAGTATTTGGTTAGACCCCGCACGTGATCAAATTGAATTTTCGTTTTGCCCCAATGAAAACATCATTGTTGTTTCTTGGGAATTAAAACATCCAAAATATAGCGGGATTTTCATTCGAAAAAAAAGTCTCGCGATTCATTCTTCCTTTATAGAAAAATGGGAACTTACAATTCCTATTGATTATGCATCACATAAAATAAATTTATGGTTATTATCTAACTGGAATATGCATTCTGAAAAACGATTTCAATCTGTATATTCAGAAACAGGCGAAGATATGATTTTTGCTTTTTCTGAAAACTTTTGGGTTGGAATTGGAGCGTGTAATGGGGCTTGTTACTCTCATTTTCAATCCGTACGAGCCATTCAAAGCTCTAGCAGTGAGTCTTTAGGGGAATTATTAGATCATTTTTTATCGGAGCCCAATCGATTCAGAAGAATAGAAATGGGAAATGTTTATGCTGCTGCTTGTACACAACCTTTCGTATTTACGAAATCAGTTGAAAATGACTTATTATATGAAGGTGAAGTTTCCATTTTTTATGGATTTGGAAATAATCAAGAAGAATTAGAATATCGATTATCCATGTATTTTGATAATTCTGCATTAGAAAAAGAAGTTAACGAAACAATTCAAATATTAAAAAATAATTTTCCCATAAAAGTTTCTAATTTAGCTTTGCCGCAAAAAAGAATTTTATTAAAAGAAACATCATTAAAGGTTTTAAAATCATTGATAGATGAAAATGGTGGAATTATAGCTGCTCCAGAATGTGATCTCGATTTTCAACATAGTGGAGGCTATGGGTTCGTATGGCCTAGAGATGCTGCATTTTGTGCTTTAAGCCTTATGAAATGCAATCAATTTAAAGAAGCAAAATCTATTCTTTTATTTTTAGCTAAAGTCCAAAGTCATCATGGCGATTTTTTTCAAAGATACGATTGCCAAGGAAATAAAGCGCCTAGTTGGTGTGAGTTGCAGGCAGATCAATTGGGTCTTGTTATTACTGCTATGATTGAATATTTAAATTATGAAAAAAATGATATTATTTTAGATTCTATTAAAAAAGGAATTCAAAAATTAGCAAATGATTTCTCAGAAAAAGGATCCTTAGTAAACAGTTTTGATCTTTGGGAAGAAATTTATGGCTTGCATTTTTACGCTCATGTTACCGCTTATGGAGCACTATCTCGTTCCTTAAGTTTATTTCCTGAGCTTCAAGATCTTATTCATTCGGGATTAAAATCTTGCAAAAATTTTTGTTACCATCATTTGTATGTGTCAAAACAAAAACGCTTTGCAAGAGCTGTCGATCCACATAATAATAGAGATCTTCAAGCTGATATTTCATTATTATCTTGTATTTTCCCGTTTTCTGAATTTCCAATTGAAGATAGCATAAAGCTATCTATTTTTGAATTTTGTTACGATGAGTTAACAACAAAAATGGGGACTTTACGTTATGAAAATGATCATTATATTGGTGGAAATAGTTGGGTTTTGGCAGGATTTTGGATGGCACAAGCAGCAAGAGAGTTATCAAAAATAGAACCCCGCCTAGCCGATTTGTCGTTTGAAATCTTTAAAAAAACAATGAATTCCTCAAATGAAGCAGGTTTTTTCTCTGAGCAAATTGATTCAAACACGGGAAAACCATTATGGGTAATGCCTCTAGGATGGAGCCATGCTTTTTTTCTTTGGGCAAATGAAGATTTTAAGAATTAAAATCTTCATTTGGGAGTGTTTACGAAAAAAAGAAAGAATACTTTTTTTATAATGTGTTTTCTTTTAGTTTCTTTAAAAGTATTTGCTGGAGAAAAAGATATTGTTGTCGTAGAAAGTTATAGTCAAAAAATTCAATGTGATGTAGACTATGCAAATGAAATAAAAAAATCATTAGGTAACGAATACAAAATTACTTTTTTTGAAATGAATACAAAAATTTTACCACCCCAAGAACATCAAGGTATGGGAATAAAAGCTTTAAATTTAATATCTAAAATAAAACCGACTTTAGTTATTTTAGATGACGATCCTGCTTTAAAATTTGTAGGATCTCAACTTGAAAAAGATCAAATTCGCACCGTTTATTTAGGAGTAAATGACAATCCACGAATTTATTTTGATCAAGAACCAAAATATGTGACTGGTGTTTTAGAACGTCCTTTGATTATAAGATCTGCTGCCTTTATAAAAAAAATAATTCCACAAGCGAAAAAATTTTTAATTTTATTTGACCATGCTAGGACATCAGAAATTGTCTTTAAAGATTTTTTTGATAATCATTCCTCAGTTAGTTTTTCAGATATTAAATATGATGTTTTTCTTTTAAATAAATTTTCAGATTGGAAGAATTTAGTTTTAAAAGCAAATAAAGAATATGATGCTATTATTATTGGTTTATACTTTTCTTAAACTGAGAATAATAAAAATGTGAATCATGAAGAAGTATTAAAATGGTCTTCAAAAAATTCAAAAAAACCGGTTTTTGCTTTTTGGGATTTTGCTGTCGGAAAAGAAAAATCATTAGGAGGTTTAGTTATAACAGGAACTAGTCAAGGAAAATCCGCAGCAGAAGTTGTTCAAAAACTATTAAAAAATTCAGAGTTAATGCCAAATTCAATTTATCCGATTTATATACAGGAAGGAAAATTTATTTTTAGTAAATATGAGTTAAAACAAAAAAACATCACATTACCTAAAAGCATATCAAGTGAAACTATATTTTTAGAATAACTTCGATAAATATTAAAAAGAAATTCCATAAACTTTTAATGCTGAAAAAGATAATACAACAGGTAAATACAAAATAATATAATACAATAAATTCATAGATAATCCCTTAAATAAATTAAAATATGAAATATATAACTATCTAAAAAAACAAATTTTTGAAATAAAATATAAGCAATTCATAAATATTTAATCTTTTTTTAACTAAATTTTAATCTTTTAAAAATTTATTCTCTTAAGAGCTAAAATAATAGGCTGTCATTTTTTTTACATGCCACTTTTTATAATTTATTTAAAATATTTCATTATTAATAATAAAAGATTAAATGTTTAAATTTATAAAATAGAATGGAATTAAAATTGGCTAAAACACACATATTATACGTTTTTATCATTTCAATGATAACTTCTTCCCTTTTTTCTAAAATAGAAGCGCTTACATTAGATAACATAGAAGTTTTTACTACGGATAAGATCAAACCTATTGTTTTAATAAATAAGAATAAACTCGAAGGGATAAGTGGAGAATTTCTTGTTGAATCTACCAAAACAATTGTAAAAAATTTAAATTTAAATATTTTACCTTGGCCAAGTGTCCTCCCAATAAGTGCATTTTACAAACACAATGAATGGAATTAAATTTTTTATAGAGAGTGGTTTTTGATTTTGTTGATAGTATCAAGATAATTCCAAG
>NZ_JBIPMD010000307.1:0-3284 GCF_044369315.1 Silvanigrella sp. | reverse complement strand
GAAAATATCAATCCAATATCAAAACAGACCTCCTTTTTTTATTGAAAACCCTATTACTCACAAACTCTCTGAAGGGATTGGTTTTGAAATTATCGATAAAATACTTAAAGAATCAAAAATAAATTTTGTTTATGAAAATAAACCATTAGTTAGAACTTTAGGAGATATCAAAGAAAATAAATCTTTAAGCTGTTATCCATATGCTTATAAGAGTATAGAAAGAGAAAAGAATTCTCTTTTTAGCCTTCCTTTTCAAAAAACTTCAAAATTAATTTTAGCTATTAGAAAGAATGATTTAAGATTTAAAAATTTAAACACATTTAAAGATGTTATTTCAAATAAAGACCTTTTCCCAATTATTAAAATTGGATATAATCACGAAAAAGTAATATCAGAACTTTTAGAGAAATACAAAAATTATTCTATTTACAAAATAGAAAAAGAAAAAAATAATAAAATTGTATCAACTTCAGCTGATCAAGAAGAAATGTTATTAAAGATAATTAAAAAAGAAGGTGATTATGGCTTTTTTACTTTAAATGAATTTGAATATTACCAAAGTAAAAATAAAGATATTAAAATGAATTTAGTAGCTAAAAATATAATTGATAGTAAAAATGAAGTTTTAAGACATTTTATGTGCACAAAAAAAGTTGGAATGAATGTGATAAATAAGATTAATAATGCTATAAAAAAAGAGGTCAAATCTTTATAAATCAATATGAGGTAATCATGAATATTTTTTATAATAAAAAAATTAATATTATTATAGCTCTATTTTATTTTCTTTGTTTTCACATCAAACAAAAAGCATATGCCTGGAAAAACCATTCTTTAATTACAGAAATATCATTAAAAAATGCTAACATCATAAATGAAAAAAATTTAGTTCAAGCAGAAAGCATTGAAGATTTTTTATATAGTACATCCCATTTAATTCATGAAGTTTTATCAAATGTAGAAAATTGGACTATATCAAGAACACAAAAATACAATTTTACATATCCAGAAACACCTGTAGCATTCAAATTTAATGCGACAAAAGATGATCCTCAAATTTTACAAAAGTTTCTTTACGCAATAAGAATAAACCCCACTATTAAACTAAATTTATTTTTACAATTATTACCAGGTGATTCATTAGGAAATTCAGATTCTTTATTACGTACAGATGATGTTATTATTTTGCCAATTTTAAATGATGTAGGAGAATATAAATTTATAAAAGTTTCAAAAGGTCAGTATGTAAATCCTTTACAAGTAATTGCAACAGCATCAGATGAACCTGATTATGGTCATGATATTAATTTATTTGCAGATAATATTAAAGATTATAAAGTAAACTTCGGATTCGGAAATCAGCCATTTGGAAATGCTAATTTTTCATTTAGCAGCCAAGCTCCCTTTCACATGGGTTTTTACCATGAATCTCCGATTGTTTATAAACTCGCCCCCTACATTAAACAAACTTATGCAGAGCATAGAATAAAATTATATCAAGAATTATCTATTATGGCATTTAAGAGCGGACATCCTTATTGGGGACTTCGATTTTTAGGGTGGAGTCTTCATTATATTCAAGATTTAACCCAACCCTTTCACAATGCGCCTATCCCTGGTTATTCGACAACAGATCTCATAGGTTTAAATATATTAGATAAGCTAGAAGGAGCTTTTTGTAAAAAAAATAATAAAATGAATGATGCAATTAATATCATAACAAATAGGCATTTAATTCTTGAAAAATTAGTTTATGAAGAATTAGTTTATGCAAGATTAAATAATCAATATCAGTCCTTCATAATAAGTTTTTTACAAAACCAATCTCATGATAATAACTATCCTATGGTAAATGAAAATTATATTCGAGATGTTATTTCAAAAGAAGGCTCTTATTATACTAAACCTACTTATGGTAGCCTTATATTTTGGAGAGTAAATAAAGATACATCTGCTATTATAAGAAGATCTTTTCCTGAAGATTTTACCAATAACCCAAAATATATTTTTAATGATTCTTTTCAAGCATTACAAATTTTAGATCAACAAACAGATAAAACAAAAGAAAAAATGCATGAGAATGTAAATACCCTTATGGCAAATACAGGAAGTCATACCAGAAATTCGGTACGTTCTATTTTTGAGAGAAGTCATTAACTTGAAAAAAGAGATTCATTTTTTGTTTTTTCTTTTTTTAAAAGTATTGTCAATTGTTTATCAAATGTAGAGGCAAACTTTTGTTTATCTACTGCACTAAATTGAGGAGGGCCGCCTTGAATTAAACCCCCTTCTCTAAGAACCTGAGTAAAATTTCGAATGGACAAGCGTTCCGTAATATTTCCTTCATTATAAAGCTCCCCTCTCGGGTTAATTGCGACAGCTCCTTTTTTTACGACAAGGTCAGCCAATGGTATATCTGCAGTAATAACAAGATCATACTCTACTAAATTTTGGACAATATAAGCATCTGCCACATCGAATCCTTTTGGAACTTGTATTGCTGAAATATATTGAGAAGGTGGATATTTAATTGGCTGATTCGCTACTAAGCAAGTTTCAACTTTGACTCTTTCAGCAGCTTTAAAAATAATTTCTTTAATAGCTCCCGGACAAGCGTCAGCATCTATCCATATCTTCATAAATTTCCTTTAAACATGCTATAATACCATAAGCTAATAAAACCATTGACATAAACTCAAATAATCTCTTATCACTTTACATCTTGGAGCTTCCCGTGACAACTGCGAAAAAAAACATTCTCTTTTTTATTATATTTTTATTATTAAATTTGCAAAATAAAACTTTTGCAGTAGAAACAAAAACGATGATAGAGAAAGAGAATTTAATTAAAAATGAAGATAAAATCAAAATAATTGCAGAAGAAACTCCAATTCGTTCTTTCTATGAAGAACTTGGTAGTGATAAAAAAAATGATAAAAAAGAAAATAAAGATCCAAAATCTCCAGAAAATAGCACTTCTACAATATCAACTGAAAAAAAAATTGTTGGCTCTGAAATCGATATTGTTTCAAAAATTTTTAATAAACTAAAAATTCCATTTGAAATTGAAATCGTGCATTGGACAGAAATGTTACCAAAAATGATTACTGGAGAAGCAGACATGGCATTTGGAATAGAAAAAAATTCAAAATTTGATAAGTATGTAAATTTTACAAGAACCCCAACTTACACAAAAAATTATTCATTTTATGGACTTTCAAGTCAATTAAAAGATAGCTTTGTCATGAGTTTTGAAGATGCGGTTGCTCACAACTACTCCGTAG
>NZ_JBIPMD010000097.1:0-10977 GCF_044369315.1 Silvanigrella sp. | reverse complement strand
GTCATAGAATATATAGAGGTGTTTTATAATCGAATTCGTGCTCATTCTGCCCTTGATTATCATGCACCTTTAGAATATGAAGAAAATTATGAAATTTAATAGTCCACTTTTCGGGGATCATACCAGAATTAAATCACTTTAAACTAATTTAGAAAGCAGAATGACCTAATATTTTGGATTAAGTAATTAGGGTTCTATAATTTTTATTCTAGGGATACATGAATCATGACTACTGGTTTGTGTTGATCTAAAAAAGCAGTAATGAATTTTTGCAACTCCCCCAAAAACATTTTCTTCATTTCCAAACAAAATCCACTCAGAATACCTATTATCAGCAACTTGCGCATAACGATAAGATGGGCCAAATTGTTTTAAGCATTCATTTTTGAATTCTTCTGCTTTTTCTCTTGGAATTGTAAAATAGTATACGATGCTATATATGTCTTCGTTAATATTTTCATAATGCCCCTGAATTTCAACACTTACTAAAACATATTGATTATTAATTAATAACCAATTCCATGACTTTTCCACTGAAGCACAAATTACGTATTTTGTGTCTGCATAAATATGACTCACAATAAATATACAGATATTTAATAACAAAAATATTTTAATCCATTTCATTAATTTGAGCCCTTTTACAATTGAATTATATAATTTTTATGCTAGCTAGTTTGCTTCTTTTGCCAAATCAATTAATAAAGCACGTGAAAGATCTGCTGCATGAAATGCATTCTCTTGTTCTGGACGAACAGAGCAATTATTAAAATGGAGCGCAAATTTAAAGATATTATTATTTGTAGGATTCATTTTATCAATTTGAACTACTTTCAAAGTGAAATTTTCAATACTATTTGGATAAAGCTGACATCTTGGATTCTTAATAAAAGAAGTTTCTACATAAGTAAACTCCTTTCTTAAAGAATTAAGTAAATTAGCAACAGGTTTTGATAATTTTTTTTCACGAATTCCATAATGATCAATTGTGATTTTAGAATCGCAATCTGAAATTGCAATAGGATCTAAAGTACAGCTATAAAATTTAATTATTTTATCTGCACTATAAGCTTCCATGACTAATTTATCTGCATCTAAGGCATATATATTTGTAACCATTGATAATGTAAATAAAGTTACAAATGTTTTCATACAAAACTCCTTTTTAATTGCTGTTTTTATGTAAATTTAATATTCAAAATTAAATTAATTTCACATAATACTATTTAAAATATCATAAAATATTTGTCAAACATATTTCTAAACTCTTTATTTATAGAGAAAGTTATATTGATTTTTTAATAAATGCTTCATTTTTTTTATTTAAAAAAATTTTGGCTTTTCATTTATTTTTTAAAAATATATAGGAAACTAATCTAGAGTCGTATAAAAATAGAACTATATAAAAGATAAGACTTTGTTTCACAATACAATATCTTTTATTTTTGAATAATAGGAAACTTAAATTTTATATTTTATATTTTATTCATTAAAATTAGATTCTATCTTGTTTAAAAATAATTCTATTATAAAATTTTGTATTGTTTAATACGAATCATTAGAAAATATTAAAAAAAACGTTTATATTGCATCATTACTTCTAGCCCGCAATTATAATAATTTAAAAATTTTCAAATATTCTAAATATTAATTTTTCAGAGGGAGTTCTTGTATAAATTGCACAAGCTATCAAATTTATCATGTTATATTTATTTATAAATAATATTGTGTTATTTTAAAATTATCAAAATAATTTCTTTTTTTGAAAGGCTTTCAATATGAGTAAAACAAATATTCTTATAAAATTATCAATTTTTTATCTTTTATACTTAATTTAAATAATTCTTATGCAATGAAAGATCAAAAAGAAATAAAAATTGCGTATTATGAAAATTACCCCCCCCAATTTATTATAAAGAAAATAATGAATTAAAAGTGATTTTAATAGATATATCAAGACATATATTTCAAAATAAAATAAAATTTAAATTAGTACAAAAGGGTTTTCCATGGGAAAGTGCGCAGATGCTTGTTAAAAATGGAGAATTTAATTCTCATTTTACTGTGAAAACGGATAAAAGAGAAGAATACTTATTATTCCAAAATAGAAATACAACTTTAACCAGAGATGTTATTGCTTATTCAAAGAAAAATAATTTAAAACTCGTAAAGATATCAAATTTATACAATGTTATTGCAATGATAAATTTAAACAGAAAAGATATTCTTATTACCGCTAATGACTTAGGAATTAAGTACATTATAAAAAAGAATAATATATATATAAAATATCATCTTTGTAAAAAACCTTCAGAGATTGAATTTAAATTTTGTCTTCTTAAAAGTTTTCCAAATTCAAACGCATTAATGGCTGAATTTAATAAAAATCTCACAATTGCAAAAAATTCGGGAATTATAGATAAAATTATTTCAAAATACCTTTAAAGCATAAATATAAACTCAACAAAGCATGTAGGTATGGTCTAAAGACGGTTCTGCCCCAGAAATAAATTAATTAAAACTTATTTGTCATTTCCCTTAGACAATTGGACTATTCCCAGAGTGCTTAAGTCTTGAATTGATATTTCAGAAGATTTTAATTTTACTGGTTATACAGTCTCAAGATCTTCTGAGATATTGATGCTCAGTCCGCAAAACTATGGGTCAAATTCAGTCCAATCTCCTTTGAACAAGATATTAATATTATTAATGTATCAGTCCGAATGCCTAAGGGAAATGACATTATGAATAAAAAAAACAGAAGAAAAATTCAATTTAAAACTTTTCTTCTGCTAAAAGTATTACTGATAATTAAAAATTAATGGCCATGACCATTGTGACGATGAATGTTTGGTAAATTACTATTCACAGATTCATCTTTTACATTTTCTTCTTTTTTAGAAATTTGTTTATCGCCAAGACGTTTTTTATTTTCGGGACGATTTAATAAATAGTCTTTGGTATAAACCCATTTTTGTTCTGGTAAACCAGCCATAGAATATTCTGAACCCAATCGAATGGCATCGACAGGGCAAGCTTCTTCACAGTAGCCACAAAAGACACAACGTAAAATATCAATTTCAAAACGAACAGGATATTTTTCTATCCCTTTATCCTTAGACTGACCCGCTACAATTGTAATACATTGTGCAGGACAATTTGTAGCGCATAAAAAACAAGCCGTACAACGAACTTCACCTGTTGGCCTTTTTGTTAAAAAGTGCGCGCCTTTAAATCGTTCGGAATATTGATATTCCACTTCGGGCCATTGAATGGTAACGGAATCTTCCAGTTTCAAAAGTTGTTTCGCAAAAACAGATATGGTTTGTCCAAGACCTAAAAGAGTAGTGGAAAGATATCCATTTTTTAAACTTTTTTGAGGATCTTTTGATACATTGATATATCCCATATTGAATGCCTCACACTTTCATTTCAGAAAAAATATCCTCAATTCCTAGCATTGCTGGGAACACGGGAGGATTTGCTTTGAGTTTTTGCGCAATACCATTGAAGTTAACAAAAGTACCATTTTTCTCGGAAAATACTTTTGTAGGCACAGCAAGAGAAAATTTCTTTGTAATTGGATTTTTTGTAGTTCCAAAATAAATAACATTTGTTAACTCAGCAAATCTTGTTACTTCATTTGAAAATTGAGAGTATGACTTTTCAATTTCAGGACCAAAAACAATTGTGAGAGAAGCATTTTGAGATGCTAATACCGAAAAGTCACCACTCAAAGAAATAGGACTTATAGAATTACGCTCTAATAATTGTTTTAATCCAACCGTATTTGGATTGTGATCACCACGGAATAAAATGCCATCAAAACTGTCTACTTTTTCATTTGCATCACGCCAAACATATACTTTAGGTAACGAACCTAAAACAGATTTCAAAGAGGAAAAGATATTTTCATATTCTTCATTTGTATATTGAGGCGTTAATACGACAGCAACTTGATCGGCTTTTCCTTTTAAAGAAGAAAGTTTTTGAGCCAATTCATTTTTCACAGAATCCCAAGGCAAATGTTTTCCAACCGACATGGGAACAGCCAAACGTTCTTCTGCATTTAAATGATGGTACATTGTTCTACCATAATCACACATCCAATGACCGTTTACTTCTTTATTTTTACGCGGTTTTAACCGATAATACTCACGCTGATTCTTGTGTTCAAACAAAGTAACGTTACAGCCTGTTGAGCATCCTGGGCAAATTGTTTTTGTTTCACTTAAGAACCAAACACGACATTTAAAACGGAAATCTTTTGCTGTAAAAGCGCCAACAGGACATATATCAACAATATTGTAACTATAATTATGTTGAATTTTACGATTTGGGAACGTTCCAATAACAGAATGATCGCCTCTATTAAAAATTCCAAGTGCACTTGTTTTTGTTACTTCGTCTTCAAAACGAACACAACGAGAGCATAAAATACAACGCTCGGTATCAAGTACAAGGTTGTCACCAACATCGAGTGCTTTTGGTTTTAGCACTTTATCTTCATCCATTTGGGATGTGTACTTACCGACTTTCATATAATAATTTTGTAATTCACATTCACCAGCTTGATCGCAAATAGGACAATCGAGTGGGTGATTGATAAGGTGAAATTCAAGAGCCCATTTATGAGCATCTTTTACTTCATCACTTACAGTAATGACCTTCATGCCTTCCGTGCATGTTGTATTACAAGCAATTTGAAGTTTTGGCATGCCTTCAATTTTCACCATACAAAAACGACAGACACCCGCAACGGAAAGTCCTGGATGCCAACAGAAACGCGGAATTTCAATTCCAAGCAATTCGGTTGCTTCAATTACAGAAGTTCCTTTTGGTACAGTTACTTCTTTGCCATCAATTGTTAACGTAACAGTTTCTGACATTTTATTTACCCTTTAAGATATAGTTCAAATTCATGCGCATATTTTGCAATAATTGCACGGGCAGGATCGGCAGCAGCATCAGAAAGAACACAAATTGTTTTTCCACGCATATTATTTGCAACCGTGTTAATGCGATCGAAATCTGCTTTTGTCGCATTTCCTTTTAAAATGTGTTTGGACATTTTATAAAGCCAACCCGTACCTTCGCGGCAAGGCGTACATTGACCGCAAGATTCATGCGAATAAAAATCCATTAAATTTTCTAAAACAGAAGGCATACCAACACCTTCTGGAATAACTATGATGGCTCCAGAACCTAACATGGATCCTGCTGCTGCAATGGATTCATAATCGAGTGTTACGTTTTCACATTCTTTTGCAGTTAATATAGGAGCTGATGATCCACCAGGAATAACAGCTTTTAATTTTTTTCCATCTAATAAGCCGCCGCAATCTTCATTTAAAAAACGCATTAAAGGATAACCAAGTGGCATTTCATAACATCCAGGGCGAGCAATGGGACCGCTGACATTAAATAATTTTGTTCCAGGAGATTTTTCTGTTCCGAATTTTTTATAAGCATCGGGACCATTATTGATAATCCAAGGAACGACAGCAAGAGATTCCACATTATTTACGACAGTTGGTTTTCCTAAATATCCTTTTACAGCAGGAAAAGGTGGCTTTAATTTAGGTTGTCCTTTTTTACCTTCAAGAGAAGAGATTAATCCTGTTTCTTCTCCACAAATATAGGCGCCTGCTCCCGAATACACATCCATATGATGTGTAAAACCAGAGCCCATGATATTTTCACCAAGGTAACCCGCATCATAAGCTTCTTGAATTGCTTTTTCGCACCATTTTATTTCGTTATAAAATTCGCCACGAATATAGATATAACTTTTTTGTGCTCCAATTGCATAAGATGCAATAATTTTGCCTTCAACTAATGAATGTGGTGTTACTTCAGAAATGTAACAATCTTTATAAGTACCAGGTTCACCTTCATCAAAGTTTGTAATTAAATACTTTTCACCAGGACCTTTTGGAACAAAACTCCATTTTAATCCTGTAGGAAATCCTGCACCACCACGACCACGAAGACCCGATGCTTTTACGGTATTAATAACATCTTCAGAGGACATGCCGCCTTTTAAAACTTTTTCAAGCGCTTTGTATCCGTTACTTTTTTCAATGTATGTTTTTATATTTCGTGAATCAGGATGACCTTCAAGGCCGAGCAGAATACGAAATTCATCAGGCTTACGACCTTGATATTCGTCCTTAATAACGGGCATGAAAAGTCTCCTTATTTCTTCGCATTTGCTGCGCAATTTATCGCAGCTTTTGGCAATTCTTTTGAACAGTATTCTTTAATAAGCGCCAACGCCTTTTCAGGTGTTACGTTATTGTGGCGATCTTTGTTAATTAATGTTGAAGGAGCATATCCACATTGACCTAAACATTCAACGCCATGAACTTCAAACGGAAGTTGTCTTCCTTCTTTTTCTGCTTTTTCAATTTCTTTGCGAACAGCAAGAATGGTTTCATTCGCGCCTAAAAGCCAACAAGAAATACTTTTGCATATTTCAAAACGATAAGGTTTGGGAGGTGATTGTCTATACATTGTATAAAACGTGAGAACTTCACGAATATCTACAGCGGATAATTCAAATTCTTTTTCTAGGGCATCAACATCTTGATCTGAAATCCAATCTTTTTCATCTTGGACTGCATGAAGAATAGGGAGAATGCTAGAACGTTTTGTCTCATATCTTTTGAGATAACCTTCTATGGTTTTAGTTAATTCTTGTGAAAAATATGGCATATATTGCCCCTTATCTATCTAGTTCGCCTGCAATGATGTTAATACTACCAAGTGCTGCTACGGCATCGGCAAGAAAGTTACCGTGTACCATTTCTGTAAACCCACCCAATATTGAAAAACATGGTGCTCTACATTTCACTCTGTAAGGATTTCCAGAACCATCAGATATGACATAGAAACCAAGTTCACCATTGGCAGCTTCGCTGCGATGATAAATTTCACCTTTTGGTGGTTGAACACCTTTAATAATCAACATAAAGTGATTCATTAATCCTTCTATGTTACCATAGACATCTTTTTTAGATGGCAAAACGATATTTTTATCGGGAACATTAATAGGACCTTCTGGCATATTTTTAAAACACCAACGTAAAATTTTGATACTTTGACGAACTTCTTCCATTCTAACAAGGTAACGATCATAAGTATCGCCATGTGTCCCAACGGGAACATCAAAATCGACTTGATCATAAAACCAATAAGGTTCTTCTTTACGAATATCATATTCAAAACCAGTTGCTCTTAAACATGGGCCTGTATATCCATATTGAATGGCACTTTCTTTTGATAATATTCCGGAGCCTTTTGTTCTTTGTACAAATATTCTATTTGAAGTAACAAGACTTTCAATTTCTTGGTGACGTTTTTCAATTTTATCGACTACGGCACTGCACTCATCGAGCCAACCTTCAGGAACATCAAAACCCATTCCACCAATTCTCATTAAAGAAACAGTAAGTCTTGCGCCACAAAGTTTTTCAAATAAGGTGTATATATGTTCTCTTTCTTCAAATAAATAAAAGAAACCTGTAATTGCACCTAAGTCAACAAGATTTGCACCAATACAAACATAGTGATCCATAATTCGAGAAAGTTCATCGATGATCATTCGCATCATTTGTGCACGTGGTGGTACTTTAACACCGATTAATTTTTCTACCGTTTCACAAAATGCACTGTTATTCATAGGAGAAGAACAATAATTTAATCGATCGGTATAAGGAATAATTTGATTATAATTATGTGTTTCACACATTTTTTCAAAACAACGATGTAGATAACCGATTTCTACATCCATTTCTTTAATTCGTTCTGCGCCATCTATTACAGACATAAAACGTAACGTACCATGTGTTGCAGGGTGCGCTGGACCGATGTTAATCCACATGAGATCTTCGTGATCGTATTTTGCCATAAGGCGTTGACGATCTTTATCAAATGTATTTTCAAGCGCTTCACCGCGCATGGGTTGATTTTTATCTGCCGGATAATCCTTACGTAAAGGATGACCTACAAATTCATGATGAGTTAAAATACGACGCATATCGGGATGGCCAGAAAAATCAATTCCGTACATATCCCAAGCTTCACGTTCATGCCAATTTGCGGTTTTCCAAATATCATGAATAGAAGGAATGGATTCTTTTTCTCCAACCATGCATTTTACACGCAAACGTTTTTTATGTTTTGGTGCCAGTAAATGGTAAACAACATCAAAACGCTGGTCTCTTTGAGGCCAATCCACACCACATAGGTCAATTAAAAATTGAAATTCATGTTTATCACGAAGACAAAGCATGACTTCTCTAATTTTTTCTTTGGCAACTGTGAGTGTTTGTTCACTTTCAAATTGCGCGCGTTCTTCAAACTGCCATGATTCAGCAGAAACAATATTTTTTAAATCTTCAATAATAGTAGCGTAAAAAGCATCCATCGCGGATATATCCTCCCCTGACGTGCTACAATTTCGGTGCCATAAGAATTCATATCGAATCATATGTCAACTTGCCGTTAACAGAATGTGAAAGAAACTCAAGCAGTCAAAAAAGATGAAATGACAAATGCAATTTCACATTGTAAAAACTCATTCTCTCATAATGAGAAAGAAGGCAATCTCATGACCCAAGTTTTAAGCATACATCAAAAGAATCCTGATAAAAGACGCATAAAGGAAGTCATCGAAATAATTAACAGGGGAGGTATTATACTGGCACCAAGCGAAACGGGTTATTGTTTCATTGGAAGTGCTTCCTATGATTCCACTCATGAAAAATTATTAAAACTCCGTCCAGGACATCCTAAAAACAAACCATTCAGTCTTTTTTGTAAAGATATTTCTCAGGTAAGTAAGTTAGCGTATCTTACTACTCAAACATTTCGGATTGCAACAAGAGCATGGCCGGGTCCTTATACATTTATATTACCTTGCACTAAAAATACGCCAAAAATTGCTGCGGGTCCAAAGCGAAAAACTGTGGGCATTCGAATTTCCAATCATCCTATAATTCAAAGTATCACAAACGAAATGGATAAACCTCTTTTAGTAACAAGTATTACAGATGATGAAGAACTCATTGCACAAGATTATTTTGATGAGAATATTGTCCACGATTTTTGGTGGACAAATGTATCCGAAATTTGCAAACAAGCTCCATCAGGAATTATAGATCTTGCTATAAAAAATGATGAAATTGTTCCCATAAAAGTATCTACCATTGTTGATTTTTCGCAAGAGCCACCTGAATTAATTCGTGATGGCGGATGGGACCTCGAATTTTTAGGTCTAAATTAATTTTAATAGGAATTAAATCCATTTTTGCAAAATAAAAATTCTCATTATTCCACTTCTTTTTTATTATTCATTTTATTTAATAAACTTAATTCACAAAAGGTTATGGAATTCAAAGCCACCTAACTTAAAAATATTTTTATACATTTTTTAGATATTCACTTGATAATTTATAATTTTATGATATTTCAAAAATCATCTAAATAAATATTTAGATGATTAAAATAAAATAAAAAACATATAATATTAAATAAAGAATACTTTATTATTATATGTTTTTTTAGTTAAAAGGTGATTTAAATAAAACTCCTTATTCTAAAAGAATTAAAATATACGCCATTAATTCTTGCTATTTCCACTTCAATTTTAGGTTGTAAAAAAAATGAAAACAATTCTGAGGAAAATAATAAAATTAATTTAGTTCACTTAAATAGCGCTACAAATCCTTGTACTTTTTTTAATTCAAATATTGATAATTCATTTGAAATTATTGAAGAAATCACTTCGAAAGAAAACTTTGAAAAATACAAAAAAAGACTAGCTTCTCTTAAATCACTAGAAACAGATGATATACATGAAAAATATAATATTATAACAGATCTAATGTCATTTTTAAACAATTTTGGAGATGGAAATGAAAAAATTAATAAATTAAAGCATGACTTTAATAACGAATTAAAATATATAAAAGAAGAAATAAAATATAAAGCCGAATATTACTCAATGCATTTCAAAATCGCATTAGATAAAATAAATAATAATAAAAATTTAGTTCCAAACTTATTTTCACTGAATAAAAATTCAAAATCAATTGAGTTTTACGATGAAATTTATAAATCAAAAAAAGAAATTAAAATTAGCTCAAATGAAGATTTTCAAAATATTCAAAAATTTAAAGAACAGTTAGAATATCACAACAATAGTTTAGCTTTTGAAAACCATCCTAATCAAAATGAATATTTTTCTAATATAAACTTTGGTCTATCTCATGCTTATATGATTTCATTTATGATTGAATATTTTTCTGATAAAAATTCAGATTATTCTATTCATAAGAATGACACAACATTACAAAAAATTATAAAAGCACATACTTATGTAAATATAGCTCAATTAGCGAATGATGTGATAACAGATACTTCAAAATCATTGCTATTAATAACTGAAATAAAGAATAATTATAAATTTAATTTAAGAAACATAATTAAGATTGAAAACAAAATCGCAAGAATTGGAAACAAACTATCAATAAGTTTAAATACAGCAAATTTTATTTTTGATCTTATAGAAATTATAAATGCAAAAACAATTACAGAGAGAGTTAAATCCGAAGAAAGATTGGCAACAGACTTAGCTGCGGCAAGTTTAGGGTTCTTAGGAGATGGAATCGCTTTTATTGCAGGAGAATCAGCCACTGCCTTTTCTTCCTTTTTAGCAGTTCCTATATTTGGAGTAACTTATGGGATTAATGCCTAAGCAGATGTAGTAGCCGATGTAACTATAAAGCCACTGGAAATAGCAAAATATTTTTACGATTATGAAAATAATCATTATCTTATTTCTGATTCTAATGTCTTTATTCCTAATACTTCAAATAATATTCTTTCATTAGCACATAAAAATTTTAAAAATACCTTAGAAAAACCAGAACATTTAAACATTGTTATAAGTGAATTAGACTTAAGTCATAA
>NZ_JBIPMD010000306.1:0-3297 GCF_044369315.1 Silvanigrella sp. | reverse complement strand
TCCTCAAGAGTAGTGTTTTACTCATTAAAACGAATATTTAAGTTTTAAAATTTTCATACATTATAAATCACCTATAAAACTTTATAATAAATTAAAAATTGAGAACTTATAAATACCTAATCATTATAGATTACTAATAATATTTTAATTCGAAATATATAATTATACTTATATCTATATTTATTGGATTTTTTATATATTTTAAAATAAATAAAATTAAAACAATTAAGATGAATAAAATATCTAGAAATAAAAATATATATATTTAATTTTATTGCGCTATTTTTTTAGAAATAATTCTTCAATTGCAATAAAAACTTCATGAACAGACAATTCATCTAAACATTCTCTATGCATCAGTTTACAAGAGTTACTAGAACAACCAACGCAACCCACATTCCTTTGCAACGACTGATACTTCAGTTTATTAGGTGGACACCAATTTACGGGTTGAGTAGGGCCATGCAATTGGATCATTTTTGCACCAGAAGCCACTGCGATGTGACTCATGCCATTGGAATTGGCAACACATCCAATGGAGTTTTTTGTCAAAAAGGCGATTTCTCGAATAGACATGAGAGGAGGAAGCAAACTCATATTTTCATTTAAAGAATTTTGTTTCAGTTTTTCTTTAAAATTTTGATGAACTTTTAAAATATACTCCTCTTCCCCCGGAGCTCTAGACCAAACTGTTGCTATATTATATTTTTTAGCTAATTCGAGAGCTAAATCGGTATAAGATGGAATAGGCCAGCAACGAACAAGGTAACGAGAAGTGGGGCTCATTACAATGTAATTATGAACCTGTAATTGATCTAATTGTTCTGCTATCCATTTTGAAGGCTTTACTTTATTTATTTCTTCAATGGGAAGATCGATTTTAACTTCTTCTAAATTTATTTTATCCATATAAATACCAAGTGGTTCTAATAAATATAATCTTGTAAAACCAAGGTAACCTGTATCTAATTTATCACGATGAACAAGGTGCGTATATGTAATATCGCGAATAGAATTGCATTTAAAAGAAATTCTAATATTTGCACCTGCAAATAAAGTTTGAAAACTAGAACGTGGATAATTAATAGCATCAATTATGATGTTATATTTTTGTTTTCTAATATAAAAAAACAAAGTTATTTCAGACCACAAATAAAGTAACCAATGCCAAAACTTTTTTAAAAAAAATACATTTTTGTATTCTTTTTTTCGCCATATAGGAAGGTAATGAACTTTGTTTAAATAAGGGTTTCCACTTAATATTTCTTTTGCCATGGGATGAGCCCACCAGTCGATTTGAGCGGTAGGGTATTTTTGTTTTAAAACAGACGCGAGAGGTGTTGCAAGCAAAACATCACCGAGCTGTCTTGGAAGCATAATAAGAATTTTTTCTGGATTTGCGGATGTCACTTTTTTTAGTCCCAAAGTTACAATGAATTTGTGATTTCAATAATGCAAAAATACACCAAAGATAACATCCACACTTTTAAGGAAGACAAAATTAAATGTCAAGTTTTACCTAAATATCAATTATTTTATTTCTTTTATTTAAATTAAATAGCTCGTTTCAACTTCATTGATTTCTGCTAAAAGGCAATCTTTTTCAACTTGAGATAAAAAAGAGGCTTCAATAGAATATTTTGAAATTTTACAGAGATCTTTAAAAGTAAAGCCCAAACTATTTTTACATTGTATGTAGTTTTCTAATATATAGCCACCAAAATAAGCGGGATCATCTGAATTGATCGTAACTCGAACACCTAAATCAAATAATTCTTTTATATGATGTGATTTTAAATCATCATAAACTTTTAATTTTATATTTGAAAGAGGACAAACAGTTAGCGGAATTTTATTTTCAATGATGAGATCAATTAAATTTTTATCTTCGATACTACGAACACCATGATCAATTCTAGAAACATTTAATAAATTTAATGCCTCCCAAATATATTCTGGAGGTCCTTCTTCTCCCGCATGAGCCACAGTTAAAAAACCAAGATCTTTACATTTAGAAAATACGGTTTTAAATTTACTTGGAGGATTTCCTTGTTCAGAAGAATCCAAACCAACTGCTTTTATCAAATGTTTATATGGTAAAGATTCTTCTAAAATTTCTAATGCATCTTCTTCAGATAAATGCCTTAAAAAGGACATAATAATAAAATAGCTTATATTAAAATCTCTTTTTCCTTGCTCTAGGGCTTCATGAATCCCTTCAATAACATCAGAAAATAAAACCCCTCGTGAGGTATGAGATTGAGGATCAAAAAAGATTTCCACATGGCGAACTCCATCTTTATGAACTCTTTCTAAATACAAATAGGTGAGTTCATAAAAATCTTTTTTAAATTTTAAAACGTTTGTAGCTTGATAATAAATATCTAAAAATGACTGCAAATTATGAAATTGATAGAGTTGTCTCACTTCATCAATACTTTTATAAGGCAATTCTATCTTATTTCTTTCGGCTATTGAGAATAAAAGTTCGGGCTCTAAAGAACCTTCAATATGAATATGCAATTCTGCTTTTGGTATTTTTCTTAACTCTTCAAGCATAAAATGAATCCTCTATAAATTATTTATTAATCTATAAAGGATTCTTTAATTTTTTTCAATATTTAAAAGAGTTTATTTAAAAAAAATGAGCTCTTTTATATTAAATATTAATTTAGTTCTACAACAGAAACAGATTCTATAATTACAGGAGCAACGGGAACATCTCTATGAAAACCACTGTTACCTGTTTTTACTTTAGCAATAGCATCAACGGTTTCCATTCCTTGAGTTACTTTTCCAAAAACCGCATAACCCCATTGGTCTCCACGATTATTTAGAAAATCATTATTTGTTAAGTTAATAAAAAATTGAGCTGTTGCGGAATGAGGATCATTTGTACGTGCCATAGCAAGTGTACCGCGTTCATTGCTTAAACCATTTTTTGCTTCATTTTCAATTGGTCTATTTGTTGATTTTTCTTTCATACTGGAATCAAAACCACCACCTTGAATCATAAATCCAGGTATAACACGGTGAAAAATAGAGCCATCAAAATGTTTTGATGTAACATAATTTACAAAGTTGGCAGCAGTCATTGGTGATTTTTCGTCGTTGAGTTCGATTGAAATATCACCATAATTTGTTTTCATTAATAAATTAATCATAAAAAAATACCTTTCAAAAAAAATAGGGACGATGATTCATTATTTCTGATGTGTCCTCCCAATAAGTGCATTTTACAAACACAATGAATGGAATTAAATTTTTTATAGAGAGTGGTTTTTGATTTTGTTGATA
>NZ_JBIPMD010000305.1:0-3316 GCF_044369315.1 Silvanigrella sp. | reverse complement strand
ATTTAATTCTGGATTTATGCTTTGTAAAAATCACTTATTGGGAGGACACTCCGTCATTAAATTAGAAGGTGAATGGCGAATGGCAGGTCCTGTAGAAAAAACAGCCAATTTTAAAGAAGGATCGCTGGTTTCTTTCCAATGAGGGAGATATGTAAGCCAAACTAAAATAGCACCTAAAAAACAGCCAGAAATTTGTGCGCACATAATTGGGAAAATTTCTGAAATAGTATAAATACCGCCCAACAAATACTTTGCTAAAGTAACCGCCGGATTCAAATCAGCTTGAACAGAGCCCGCAGATTTTGCAACAAAAACTCCGCCCATAACTGCAAAACCCCACCCTGTAGAAATAGCTAGCCAACCCGCATTTATCCCTTTCGATTTTGTCAATAAGGAATTGGCAACAACACCCCCTCCGAATAATATTAAAAAAACACTGCCTAAAAATTCTCCTAGTAATATGTCTTCCATAACTATTCCCCATCGATGCTCATGTAAAAAATTTGCTAGACTCAACGAACACGATTTTTAACTTTTTGTCCATAAGACAATTAAATTTTTTTAGATTGACAAATTTTGTTGAGCGACATACATATCCAAAAAAATGTGTTCAATTTTTAAACATATTTTATAATCTCTGTAATTATGAATTTTTACTTTTTGATAACAAAGGATAAAATAAAAAGCCCATATGATGTATTATGAAAAGAATGGACTTTTTTACCTTTATTAAAAATAAAGGCACAGAAACAAATCATAAAGGAACAAATTGATGATTGGATTTTTTCGTGGAATATTGATTGAAAAAACTCCTGAAAATATTATGCTAGATGTTGCTGGAATTGGGTATGAAGTTGAAGTCCCTGCAACAGCTTTATGCCAGCTCCCTGCCCTCCAGCAGGAAGTCCATCTAAGCATTCTTACTCATGTTCGCGAAGATGCTATTCGGCTTTTTGGTTTTACTTCTTCATTTGATAAAAAAGTATTTCAAGAACTTATTAGTGTTTCGGGAGTAGGCCCCAAAGCAGCATTAGCATTATTAGGCTCTGTAGATGGGTATGATTTATGCGAAATTATTACAACAGGTCAAATTGCAAAATTAACCGCCATACCAGGTGTTGGACCTAAAACTGCAGAAAGATTGCTCCTGGAACTAAAAGATAAAATGCAGAAATTAATTGCCCGTAAAAAAGATGATGTAGAAATTCAAAAGACAAGGGTATCTTCAAATATAGCGGGATCCATTGTGGATAGCCAAAAGATTTCCCATAAAATGGAACAGAAATTACTTCGCAGACAAATTATTGAAGATCTTAAAAGCGCATTATCTAATTTAGGTTACAAGGACAAACAATACTTTGAAGTCGTAAATAGCTTTGAACAACGTATGCAACTAGGTGAAAATATTTCAATAGAAATTGCACTAAAAGAATCTCTTTCTAAATTATCTGAACGGATGATACAAAAACATTAAGGCCACAATTTATGGAAACCAGTGTACATACTAAGTTTGATACATCAGTTATACTTCCCGAACTCGCAAAAGAATCGCTTGAACCCCATGTTAATTTACGGCCAAAAAACTTTGACGAGTATCCAGGTCAAGAAAGAATTTGTGAAAATCTAAAAGTATATACACAAGCCGCAAAACTTCGTGGGAAAATGCTCGATCATTGTTTATTTCATGGACCCCCTGGATTAGGTAAAACAACTCTTGCAGGAATTATAGCGGATACCATGGGGTGCCTCATTAAGGTAACATCAGGCCCTGTTATTGAACGCGCAGCAGATTTAATGGGTATTTTAGCAAGCATTGAACCAAGAACAATTCTTTTTATAGATGAAATTCATAGACTTCCTGCAAATGTAGAAGAAATTCTTTACTCGGCAATGGAAGACATGCGACTTGACATTCTTATTGGTCAAGGCCCCACTGCCCGCACCGTAAAATTTGATCTTCCTCCTTTCTGTATTATCGGTGCCACAACAAGGGCAGGCTCCATTTCTGCTCCTCTTCGAGATCGTTTTGGAATTCAAGAACATCTTGATTATTATACACCTGAGGCACTCACTAAAATATTACTGCGAAGTGCGACAATCATGAACGCACATATTAAAAAAGATGCCGCATATTTATTATCAAAAAGATGCAGAGGGACACCACGTATTGCAAATCAATTATTAAAAAGAATACTTGATTTTGCATTAGTATCTCATAAATCAATTATCGATTGCGAAATTGTAAACCTTTCCCTTGAAAGACTTGGTGTCGATAGCGAAGGACTATCTCTAATGGATAGGGAATTCCTTAAAATTATGAGCGATCGTTATCAAGGCGGACCGGTAGGTCTTGATGCTATCTCTGCGGCATTAAATGAAGAAAAATCAACTTTAGAAGATGTTTATGAACCATATCTTGTATACAGGGGATTTATTTTAAGGACTGCACGAGGGCGGATGCTATCTGAGTCTGGTAAAAAGCATCTTCAAAATAGCTTTGTTACCTTATAATATGCTATATTTTTCAATAATAGCTTTATACTCTTTTGAATGAACTAATTTATTCAATGCATCTTCAAATAAAAGTGACTTATCTCTACTTTTTTTAGAAAATGCAACATATCTTGGAATTGATTTTACTGAAGTAGGTAAAAATCGTACTAAATTTGAGTAACCATAGCTTCTTGATACGAATGAGAGAGTATAGAAATCACCAATAATAACATCTACAAATCCTTCAACAAGGCCAGTTACAAGATTTTCATTATTTGCAAATTCTACTTTTGTAAATTCTTTGTAATTATCAAATTCAGAAGTATAATTATACCTTTTTACCACACCAATTTTTTTATTGTTAAAATCAGATAATGACTGCCAATTCTGTATAGTTGAATGTTTTTTAACCATAAATACATGCAACCATTTCGGATGGGTCCTACAAGATAAAATAATTTTTTTCTTTCTGGTGTAGGGACAAATTGCCAAGCAAAATCAATATCATCGTCACTTAATAAAGAAACAACATCATCCCATGATTCATTTTTAACGGAGTACTTAATTTTAAGCTGTTTCATAATAAGATCAATTATTTCATAATCCATTCCCATTCTATTTCCATTTTTAATATAATTGAATGGAGGATAATTTATTTCACAAGCAGCTTTCCACTCCTGAGGATAGGAGTTTTGTTCAAGTAAGAAAAACGATAGAGTGTCCTCCCAATAAGTGATTTTTACAAAGCATAAATCCAGAATTAAATATCCTTTTGAGGAGGAGATTTAAATGGAGATGGAAAATAGAATTTTAAAATTGTCAG
>NZ_JBIPMD010000143.1:0-8426 GCF_044369315.1 Silvanigrella sp. | reverse complement strand
GGGCTTGCTTGTCCATGTTTTCGGAAGATTTTCTGCATGCCTTTTTAAGTACATATTCTTTTTCTAAAAACACATTCTCAACTCTTAACTGGCATTTTTGATTAATTTAAAAAAAACTTTTTGTCAAATTTAATATGGCCTTGTTTTTGTTTTGATTTGACATAATATAAATAAATTAGCTATCTTACCAATAAATTTTATTATTCATATTTTTGAAATTGATGGAATTAAAATAAATGATCGTTATTTTTGCTATTTTAAAATGCGATTTGTGCTAAAAAATAACCAACAATACAACTCGAGGTAACAGCTATTAATCCTGGGATGATAAAACTATGATTGATAATAAATTTTCCAATATGTGTTGTGCCAGAACGATCAAAACCAATACATGCTAAATCACTTGGGTAGATTGGCAGTAAAAAGTAACAATAAGCAGCGGGTAGAAAAGCAACAATTATTTTGGGATCTAATCCTAACGCAAGACCCATTGGTGCAATAGCAGCAATGGCAGCAGCTTGGCTGTTTACTAAAGAAGAGACAAGAGCAAGAATAATAGCATAAGTCCACGGTTTAGAAGTTACGATATGTTCTAAGGAAGATTTTATAAATTCAAAGTGAAATTGAAAAAAAGTATCTGCCATCCAAGCAACACCAAAAACACTTATAATTGCTGTCATTCCTGCTTTAAAAATAGCGCTTTCAGAAACTTCTCTTGGGATAACTTTACAAAATATCAATATACATGCTCCAGATAAAAGCATAAAAATTTGAATAATAAGATTCATTGATAAAGAAACAGTTTTTCCATTTTCAATATAATGGGGTCTAAGACTTTCAAATGATCCAAATACAATAACGACAGCTATCGTTGCAAAAAAGATAAATAAAGAACGGTAAGATTCTTTTGTTAATTTTTTATTTTGCAATGAATTTTCCATGTCACCATAAATGTAGTTACGTTGATTCGGATCTTTTATTTTTTCTTGAAACTCTTTATCGTCTTTTAAATTTTTACCGCGGCGAAGGCTCCAAATAGCAGCTAAAATCATACCAGCAAAAGAAGCAGGCATGGCAACTTTTAAAACATCAATTAAGCTAATTGCTTTTCCAATTCCGTGTGAATGAGCGAGAATAGACACCATAGATACAACAGCAACTGACATGGGAGATGCACATACCCCTAATTGAGATGCGATCGATGCTACAGCCATAGGACGTTCTGGTCGGATATTTTTTTTAATGGCAATATCATAAATAATGGGAAACATGGTATAAACGACATGCCCTGTTCCGCATAAAACAGTTAAAGTCCAAGTTGTAATGGGTGCTAAAATAGTGATGTAATTTGGTTTTTTACGTAACAGTTTTTCGGCGTAATACATCATGACATTTAAACCTTTGGCGGTTTGAAGTATCGATGCACATGCGATTACCGACATAATTGTTAGAATAACTCCTACAGGTGGGTTTCCTGGTAGCAATCCAAAAACAAAAGTTAAAATAAAAAGTCCTATGCCACTAATAACCCCAAGTCCTATTCCTCCATACCGAGTGCCAAGTAAAAGACAACCTAAAATGACTAAAAATTGTAAAATAATCATAACTTAAAAAAGCTCCTATAATTATAATAGAGATTCAAAGAAAGAATGTTTCTTTGTGTCTCATCAAAAATATATAACATAATAATTTATAAAATGAGCTTCCCTTTTTTAATTGATATTAAATTTGTTTAATATATTAAATTAATTTATATCCTCTAAATATTTTTTTAGTATTTTATTATAATCAGCAGTTTTTTTAAAACTTTCAAATGCATTTTTTACTTTCATGAAAAGCTCTTTTGATATAGATTTTGATGTTGCAATATAATTTTCTTCAATTAATATTTTTTTACCAAAATGAAAATCTGATAGATTTAGATTTTCATTTTTAAGTTCACTTGTGATATCAATTTTGACGTCATACCAACCATCAAGTCTTCCACCAATTAGTTTTTTAATTATAGATTCATGATTGTATGATAACTCAATATCTTCTTTGTTTAAACTATTTTTTGGATCATTTAAGCTATCTTCAAAAGATGTTCCAAGCAATACCCCTATTCTTTTATTTTTAGCTTCATTAAAAGTATTTATTGGATCTTGATTTTTATTGGTTATAAATACTGTATTTAAATCATAAAGTTTAGAAACCCATAAGTAATTTTTTTCTCTTTCTTCATTTCTTGTTAATGGTAAAATAAAAGTTTTTTTATTGTTGTTTACAACTGTATCTATTTGCGCTCTTTTCCATGGTAAAAATATTATTTTATAGGTTATTTTACTTTGCTTTAGTGCTTGAGTTAAAATTTCTCCAGCTAAGCCTCTAATCGTATTTTCATTTACTGGAACAGTTTGGTTTGGAAATTCATGGGTCAAAATAATAATATCTTTTTCTTCTGCAAACAAAGAATTTGTGAATAAAATAAAAATTAACATAAAAATTAACATATAAATTTTTTTCATACATTCCTTTTAAATTTTAAAATATTCATTTAATGATCAAAATTTTAGTTGGTTATTTTTTTGCTATTTGATCTTTTTTTAATGAATACTTTCGGTGAAAATTTTATAATTAACATGACTTTCTAAATAAATTATAAACTTTTTGGATGTCATTAAAACATAAAAGGATCGCTTTTTGCTGTATCTTCTATTAATTTTGCATCTTCACCATAAACGGTTTTGCGGACAATATTTCTTTCATCTGTTGTTGTAAATTTATTTTCGAGCGTTGCCCAAAAATCTTTTTCTAAATCACCAGAAAGTTTTTGATAGGTAATTCCTTGTGATCTTTCAGAAAACTCATGAAAACATTTAATGATATTTTCAAGACTTTGTCTTACGCTATCTTGGAATTGTAATGCCATAATTACAGGAGCAATCATATTAGCAAGTTCTTTATCGGATTCCGAAAGTTTTTCAAGTTGTTTCGATAAATTTCCTGTCTTTTGACCTAATTCTTTATATCTATCACTTTCACCTAACGATTTTGCTTTATCTAAATCTCCAGAAGCAGCACTTTCAAAAATTTCATTTGCCATATTATTTGCTTCATTTGCCATTTTTTCTACTTCAGAATGCGCATCGGTACCTTCTTGATACATGCTTGTAATCAAACCTTTTACCGTTTTTGCTTGATCTGAAGAAAGGCTTGAAACGGATTCAATTTTATTTCCAATTTCAAGTGCAGCTTGTTCTGTTTTAGAAACAACATTTTTTAAAATAGTATCGGTAATTTTCATGAGGTCTTTTACAATTGAGACAAAATTTTCATGAGTAATTTTTAGATTGTCAGCCATAAATTATTTTATCTTCCTTCTAATAGTGTTAAAGCCATTCTTGATGTTGCGTTTGCTTGTTGTAAAACACTTGTACCAGATTGAAGCAAAATTTGGTTTCTTGTTAATTCAGAACTTTCTTCGGCTATATCCACATCTTTAATGCGGCTATTGGCAGCACTTAAATTCTCAACTGTGGTTCCAATATTATTTATAGTGGAGCCAAGTCTATTTTGTAACGCACCTAAATCTGCTCTAATTGCACTCACATAGTCTATTGCACTTTCAATTGCAGTTAAAGAGCGTTGTGCTCCTGGTTTTGTATCAAGTGCGAGTTCTGACACTCCTAAGCGGTTGGTTTTGACATCTGCTTTAAAAGAATTGTACTCTAAGCGGTCGACACCAAGAATGTTGTCACCGCCCGTGTTAATTTGAATTTCTAATATTCCGCCGGTGCCATCTAATAATTGTGTTCCGTTAAATTCGGTGGCGTAGGCTACACGATCAATTTCGTCTTTAAGAGCTTGGTATTCGATATCCAGATAAACTCGTTCCTTTGGACCAATCGTATCTGAAGCTGCTTGCACTCCAAGTTCACGCATGCGTATTAGCATATTTTGAACTTCATTCATTCCGCCTTCCGCAGTTTGAATAAGGCTAATGCCATCATTTGCGTTACGTTGTGCTTGCTGTAATCCTCTTATTTTTGAACGTAGTTTTTCACTAATGGCAAGACCAGCAGCGTCATCTGCGGCTTTGTTAATTCGATAACCAGAAGCTAAACGCTCCAAGCTTTGATCGAGCATTTTGCGTGTATTACGCATGTGTCTCTGATTCGTTATCGATGTTACGTTGGTCATTATCCTGTAGCCCATTGCCGTCTCCACTCAAAAAAATGCGATAGGGATATTTAATGAAACAACCTATTTTTTAGAAAAGGATCTCTTTTTTACGCTATCAAAAACTGCTTAATTTAAAAGCGTTTGGCGTCAATTCCTCTGTAGGTACAGAAAGCCGCGTTTGTTTTTTTTATTCTTTAGGAATGTTCTTTTTTTTGTGTTACAATTCAAGGAGGTAACTTCATTCAATATTTGTAGTAGATTTTTGCGAAAAGGACGCTTGATATGATTAATGTCGAAAATAACCGTTTTCCGCATAGCGCTGAGCTATTTAAGTTTTGTAAAGAGATTTTGAATATCAAAAAAAATTCAGCAGAGAAAGTAACAGACCAAGACGTAGGAGCACTTTTAGGATTTGATCCCGCTGATTGTACACATTGGAAATATGGCAGGAAAAATATCAAATCCATTCAAAATATCAATCAACTTGCAAAAGCATTAGAAGTTGATCCAAGAAATCTCATTGATATCTCATTAGGTAAAAATGTTTTATTTGATGCTTTGATCGAATATCAAGGGTATGGCGATTTTCAGTGCACATCTTCGGAAAGAGAAATATTATTACAAGAAGCAAATAAATTAATAGAATTATCAAATATAAAAGCACTGCCAATTTTTATTCCTGAATTTGCAAATATCATTGAAAATGTAGAAATGAGAGCGCAAGAAAATCAAAAAGATCTTATTTTATCTAGAATAGAGCAAGGCAAAAATTTAATTACTTGGCCTAAAGGGGAAAGATTTGGAACCGCATTAAGGTTTTTACTTGCAAAAGAGCTTGCTCAGGTTATGCTAAGTAAAGACTCATTGAAATCGGTTTTGCCTCAGCAAAAAAATGCAATTTTTGCGAACAGACTTGCTCTGTTCTTGCTTATGCCGTCGTATTTGCTACAAATTGCTTTTAGCCAATGTGATCCCGCTCGAGATACGGTTGAACAATTGATGACCTTATTTTGGATGAGTCGTACTTTGATAAACATTCGGTTAAAAGATTTTCTGATGTATAGAAACTAATAGCTCTTAAAACAGTTTTCAGAGCTTGTGTTTCTAACCAACTCATGGAAACAGATATGGATTTTTCTACAATTAGTGCGTTTTTATTTTCTGGTGTTGCTCTCCTTTTATGTGCGTGGCTTATTCTATCAAAGCAAAAACTAATCGCAAAAAACACGGCCACTCAAGATAAATTAGTTGCCTTGGAAGCAAAACTCTTATCTATAGGAAGTTCTGCTTCAAATTATTCGAATCATTCAAATGAAAAGAAAACGAGCCAGCCTAAAAATAATGAAAATCATACAAATTCAGGACATAATTCCGAACTTATCCTTCTCCGTAAAGAAACAGCAAAATTAAAAGACGATCTTAAAAAAGCAAAAGAAGAGATTAAATTTAAAGAAAAGGCTTTAAAAGAAGAAGAAAATGCGACAAATAATAAGCTATTTTCATTAACGGAAGAAAATGCACGTTTAATTATTCAAATGAAAGAAATGGATCAATTATTAAAAGAATCCAATCAAAATCATAAAAATCAAGTTCCATTAATTGATTTTGAGAAAAAAATCTTAGAAATTTCTCAATTAAAAGAAGAAGTAGTTTCTTTAAAACAAAAACTAAATGAAATCGATAAATTTAAAAAGCAAAACTCAGCAAAACTTTTAGCGTTACAAGATAAACTTAAATTAACGGAACAAGAACTACAAAAGTGGACGGACACTGCTAAATTAAGTGATGGAAAATCATTAGATCCAAGTTCTTTCTTAAAATGGCATGATAGAGCTCTTTCTGGTAGAAAAATGTATCGCCTTATGCGTCAAATGAGAGAATTATCGGATAGTAAAGTGACAACTTACCAAGAAGGCGTTATGGCCGTATCTAAATGGGTTTTAGTCCAAAAGAATTTAAGCGTTCCTTCTGTTTCTACTGGCGAAGTTCTTGCAGATAGGCTATTAGCGGAAGCGTGGAACGCAATTTTACTTTCAAACCCGAACTTAAGTTCTGAAAAGGTTGAAAGTGAGGCTATGGTTTTAAGCACCTAGCCATGAAGTGAATCTTTCTTATTGTTTTCCGTTTTTTGAAAATTTTAATATTGGTGTGTTTTATTATGATAGATTTAAATAAGAAGCCTGCATTTTCTCGCTCTAGTAGACCCTCTTCTTCTGATAGAAATTCAACGAGAGACCCTTCTCGGAAATTTAGCAAAGAAAACGAAAGCAAGCTTGTTTGGAAACAAAATAATTCTACCCCTAATATTAGAATGATGACCATGCGCCAAGGTGTTTCCGAAAGAGTAATGCATGAACAACCATGTAAAATTCTTGAAAAATGTGGTTCATGTCCTTCCTTAGATTTAGCTTATAAAACACAACTCCAACAAAAAACGGCAGATTTTAAATCTCGTCTTCTGAAAGTAGGAGAAGAGTTTCAAAGATCTATTGTGAAAGACTGTATCGAATCTGAAGAAAAGTTTGGCTATAAACACCATGTTAAAATGGTGGCATCGGAGCATTCAGGTTTAAAATCCTCTCAATTTTCAAATTTTGCGAATCCTAAAAGATGGATTGATTTAGGAGTTTATAATCAGTCTTCAAATGAAGTAGTGGATACAGGCCGTTGTCCTATTCAAACAAATGTAATGAATGATATTTCTGCTTATATTAGAACAGGAATTCGTGTTCATAATGTCTCCGTCTATACTCCAAAACAAAAAGATGGATTGTTGCATTGTGTGATTTTAAGATCCTCACATTATACAAGACAAGCTCAAGTTACTTTTGTTGTTACGAAAGCCGATTTAAATTTATTAAGACCGTTTGCAAGGGATATCTCTGAAAAATTTATGAATATCCAGGGCGTTTTTATGCAAGTGGCTTCACCAGATCAAAATGAAGAAAAACAAGACCAAGAATTAAAGTTACTTGTTGGGCAAGATCTCATTGAAGAAAAATATAGCGATATTATTTTAAAATTTTCTGCAGCTAGTTTTATGCCTACTAATACTTTAATGGCAAGGCGCATTTATAATCGTATTGAAGAATTGGCAGAGCTTACTGGAAAAGAAACTGTAATCGATTTATATTGTGGAGCTGGCGGTGTTTCTTTAGCATTAGCAAGATCTTCTCGTGAAGTAATTGGAATAGATAATTCGTCTTCTGCAATAAAAGATGCAATAAGAAACGCAAAAAGTAACAATTTGAGTAATATTGGTTTTTATGAAGGGGAAGCAAGCGCAATCATTTCAAAATTGATTGAAGAAAAAAGAATTTATAAAGCCGATGTGGTTGTTATGAATCCTCCAAAAAATGGTTGCGGAATAAATACAATAGAACAAATAAAAAATTTAGAACCTAAAGCTGTATTGTATTTATCTTCATTCTTTTACACTATTTTTAAAGATTTAAAATCTTTTGCAGTTCATGGATATACTCCAGTTATTTTTGAACCATTTGATACATTTCCAGGTACAGATAATTATGAGGTTTTGTGTTATCTCGTAAAAAATTGAGTTCATAAAGGTGAGTCATGTATTTGTTAGGAATAAAAAGTATTTTAACTTCACTCTTGTTGTCTTTAAGTTTAAATGCTTTTTCTTATGATATGATTTGTAAAGATGATAAAGGAAAACAAATTTTTTCTTTTAATTTGGAAAAACCTTTGTCTTCTCAAATCTCTAACAAATTAGGTATGAAAGTCGTTATTATTAAAGGTTTTAATGGAGATGGGAATCGATTTAGTTTTGTTGCAAATTCTGCTCAAGAATTTAATTTAAAAGAATACCATAGTTTTATTTTAAATGGATTTGGACAAATTATAAAAAGAGATTCTTTATCCTCTAAAAAGTTAATCTCTTTAAAAGAAATTTCTTTAAAGATGAATAAAGTAGATAATCTTTTAAATTTAGGAACTGTAGAAATATTAACTTCTTCTTTAGTTGAAAACGAAAATCAAAAAATAGAATATGCAAATTGTTCTTTTGATATGATAAATCAAAATGAAATTAAAATATTTTCTAAAATATTAGAAGCTTTAAAGCAAAAAAGGTAATTTTTATGAATGTAGATCAAGCAGAAATTGAAAAAATGAATAAAGAAGCTATTCAAGTCATGATTACAACTGCTCGAAATAAAACATGGAAAGCGATTGAAGATATTAAAAATTTAATAAAACCTGGAATGAGCGAGCTTGAATCAATTAAATTAGCGAATAAA